>NZ_JBHXTG010000088.1:0-34823 GCF_042677465.1 Kitasatospora sp. NPDC127111 | reverse complement strand
CAGCACCTTCCGCGACGCCAGCTCACGCTCGAACTCCGCCAGCGCCTGCGCCTCGCCCGAAACGACCACCGCCGCCGGGCCGTTCACCGCCGCGACCGACAGCCGCTCACCCCAGCCCTCGACGATCTCCCGCACCGACGCGTACGGCATCACCACCGACAGCATCGACCCCTCAAGCCCCAGGCTCGACAGCGCCCGCGCCCGCACCGCCACCACCCGGGCACCATCCTCCAGCGACAGCATCCCCGCCACCGTCGCCGCCGCGATCTCACCCTGCGAGTGCCCCAGCACCGCGTCCGGCGCCACACCGGCGGCCTCCCACACCGCCGCCAGCGACACCATCACGGCCCACATCACCGGCTGCACCACGTCCGCGGCCTCCAACGCGGGAGCACCCTCCACGCCGGCCAGCACCTCCGACAGCGACCACGGAACGTGCGGCGCCAACGCCGCCTCACACTCCGCCAACCGCGCCGCGAACACCGGGCTCGACCGCGCCAACTCCCGGCCCATGCCGACCCACTGCGCACCCTGACCCGCGAACACGAACGCCGTCCGACCACCCGAACGAGCCACGCCCGACACCACCGACGCGGAACGCGTCCCGGCGACCAGGTCGCCCAGCCCGGACAACAGCTCCTCACGGCCGCCACCGACCACCACGGCACGGTGCTCGAACACCGACCGCGTCGCCGCCAGCGACCACGCCACCTCCGCCGGCACCAGCTCCGGCCGCGCCGACACCCACTCCCGCAGCCGGCCGGCCTGAGCCGTCAGCCCCTCCGCCGTACGACCCGACAGCAGCCAGGCGTCCGCCCCCGACACCACCGGCACCGGCGCCGTCTCCGGCACCTCGGCCTCCCCGGCAGCGGGGGCCTCCTCCAGGATCACGTGCACGTTGGTGCCGCTCATGCCGAACCCGGACACGCCGGCCCGGCGCACGTGCTCCCCGGTGGGCCACGGCACCGGCTCGGTCAGCAGGCGCACCTCCCCCGCGGACCAGTCCACGTGCGGGGTCGGCTCGTCCACGTGCAGCGTCCGCGGCAGCTGCTCGTTCTGCAGCGCCAGCACCATCTTCATCACACCGGCCACACCGGCGGCCGCCTGGGTGTGCCCGATGTTCGACTTCACCGACCCCAGCCACAGCGGCCGTCCGTCGGCGCGCTCCTGACCGTAGGTCGCGATCAGGGCCTGGGCCTCGATCGGGTCCCCGAGCTTGGTCGCCGACCCGTGCGCCTCCACCACGTCCACGTCGGCGAAGGACACGCGGGCGTTGGCCAGGGCGGCCCGGATCACCCGCTGCTGGGACGGGCCGTTCGGCGCCGTCAGACCGTTCGACGCACCGTCCTGGTTGACGGCGGAACCTCGGATCACCGCGAGCACCTTGTGCCCGTTGCGCTGCGCGTCGGACAGCCGCTCCACGACGAGCATGCCCGCGCCCTCGGCGAAACCCGATCCGTCGGCCGCCGCGGCGAAGGACTTGCAGTGCCCGTCCACGGACACGCCGCCCGCCTTGGCCATGGACACGAAGACCCCGGGGGTGGCGGTGACCGTGGCCCCGCCGGCGAGGGCGAGCGAGCACTCCCCCAGCCGCAGCGCCTGAACGGCCATGTGCAGGGCCACCAGCGACGACGAGCAGGCCGTGTCCACCGTGACGGCCGGGCCCTCCAGGCCGAAGGTGTAGGACAGACGGCCCGAGAGCACGCTGGTCGCGTTCCCGGTCACCAGGTGCCCCTCGACGACCTCCGTGCCGTCCAGTCGCACGTCGGTCGCGTACCGGGAGCTGTAGCCGCCGACGAACGCGCCGGTCTGGCTGCCGCGCAACGCGGCCGGGTCGATCCCGGCCCGCTCGAACGCCTCCCACGAGGTCTCCAGCAGCAGCCGCTGCTGCGGGTCCATCGCCAGCGCCTCGCGCGGGCTGATCCCGAAGAAGCCGGCGTCGAAGGCGCTGGCGTCCTGGACGAATCCGCCCGCCTGCTCGTACGCCTCGCCCGGGCGCTCCGCGTCCGGGTCCTCGAGGTAGAGGCTCTCGAGGTCCCAGCCGCGGTCCCGGGGGAACGGGCCGATCGCGTCCGTCCCGGTGGACAGCAGCCGCCACAGCTCCTCCGGGCTGGCCGCGCCGCCCGGGAACCGGCAGGCCATGCCGACGATCGCGATCGGCTCGTCCGCCGTGCCCGTGGCCACGGGTGCGGAGGGTGCCGCGACGGCGGGCAGGTCGCCCGCCAGTTCCGCGCGCAGCAGCGCGGCGAGTGCGGTCGGCGTGGGGTAGTCGAAGACGAGCGTCGCGGGCAGCCGCAGGCCGGTCTCGGCGTTCAGGCGGTTGCGCAGCTCGACGGCGGTCAGCGAGTCGAAGCCGACGTCGGTGAACGGCCGGCCCGCGTCGATCGCGTCCGCCGAGGCGTGCCCCAGCGTGGCGGCGACGTGGGCGAGGACGAGGTCCAGCAGGAGCCGGTCGCGCTCGGTGCCCGAGACGGCCGCGAGCCGCCGCCGCAGTGCGTCGGCCGCGTCGGCGCCCGTGCCGGTGGCGGCGGAGGCGGCCGCGCGCCGGACGGACACGCCGGCCAGCGTCCGCCACAGCGGCGGGACGTCCGCGCTGCCCGAGGCCTGGGCCCGCAGCGACGCCACGTCGAGACGGGCGGGCATCAGGACGGCCTCGTCCCGGCCGAGCGCCACGTCCAGGACGACCAGGCCGTCCTCGGCGCCGAGCGGCACGAAGCCCCGGTCGATGCGCGACAGCGAGGTCTCGTTGAGGTTCCGGCCGATGCCGGCCTCGTGCATCCACGGGCCGAGCTGCAGCGACCTGCCCGCGAGGCCCGCGGCCCGGCGGTAGCCGGCCAGGGCGTCCAGGAAGGAGTTGGCGGTGACGTAGCTGCCCTGGCCGGCCGCGCCGAAGGTCGAGGCCGCGGAGGAGAACAGGACGAAGTGGTCCAGGTCGAGGTCCTGGGTGAGCTCGTGCAGGTGCCAGGCCGCGTCGACCTTCGGCCGCATGACCGCCACCAGCCGCTCCGGCGTCAGCGACGCGATCACGCCGTCGTCGACGACGCCCGCGGAGTGGACGACGGAGCCCAGCGGGGACTCGGCCGGGATCCGCTCCAGCACGGCGGCCAGCGCGTCCCGGTCGGCCGCGTCGCAGGCGACGATCCGCACCCAGACGCCCAGCTCCGCCAGCTCGGCCGCGATCGCGGCCGCCCCGGCGGCTCCCGGGCCCGAACGGCTGGTCAGCACCACGCCGCCGGCCCGTCCGGTCGCCGCGAAGTGCCGGGCGACCAACGCGCCCAGCGTTCCGGTGCCGCCCGTCACCAGCAGCGAACGGGCCGCCGGATCGGCCTGCGGCGCGTCCGGCCAGGCGACCGGCACCAGCTCGCCGGCGGGGCGGGTCAGCCGCCGGCCGTAGGCGGTCTGCCCGCGGAGCGCCAGCTCGGGCTCGTCGCCGCCGATCGCGGTGGGCAGCAGCGCGATCTGGTCGGCGGCGGCGTTCACGGCGTCGGCGTCCACGGCGTCGGCGTCCACGGCGTCGCCGGCGTTCACGGCGTCGGCGTCCACGGCGTCGCCGGCGTTCACGGCGGGGAGATCGACCAGGACCAGCCGGTCCGGGTTCTCCGCCTGGGCCGACCGCAGCAGGCCCCGGACGGAGGCCGCGGCCAGGTCCGTCACCGCCTCGCCGCCGACCGCGTCCACCGCGCCCCGGGTGACGACCACCAACGTCGTGGCGTCCAGGCGCGGTTCCTCCAGCCACTCCCGCACCAGCCGCAGCGCCGCGGCACCGGCCCGCCGGACGGCGTCCGGGAAGTCCGGGCCCGCGTCGTCGACCGGGCCCGCGTCGTCGGCCGCGCCGAGCAGGGCGTCGGCGCACACCAGGGCGGTGCCCAGGCCGGCCCCGCCCGCCTCGGCGGCGGCGGTGGCCAGCTCGGCGACGTCGGCGAAGGAGCGCACCCGCACGCCCGCGGCGTCCAGCCCGTCGACGAGGCCGAAGCGGTCGGGACCGAGCAGCGCCCACTCCCCGGCCGGGGCGTCGCCGCCGGCCACCGGGGTCCAGTCCTGGACGAACAGCGAATCGGTCAGCTCGTTGTGGGCGGCACGGAGTTGGTCCATCCCGACCAGCCGCTTCACCAGCGATCCCACCGTCACCACCGGAGCGCCGGTGGCGTCGGCGGCGGTCAGCGACACGCCGCCCTGGGCGTCCTGGCGCAGCCGCACGCGCAGCACCGACGCGCCGCCGGCGTGCAGCTCGACGCCGGTCCAGGCGAACGGCATCGGCACCTGGCCCGGCTCGGCGCCGGCGACCGGCTCCGCCAGGACCGAGGCGTGCAGGGCGGCGTCGAGCAGTGCCGGGTGCAGACCGAACGCGCCCGCCTCCCGCGCCACCTCCTCCGGGAGCGCCACCTCGGCGAACACGTCCTCGCCGCGGCGCCAGGCAGCCCGCAGGCCGTGGAACGCGGGGCCGTACACCTCCGCGAGGTGCACCGGGTAGAGGTCCGTGACGTCCACCGGCGCCGCGTCCCGCGGCGGCCACACCAGGAAGTCCTCGTCGGCCTTCCCGGCCGTCAGGGCGGGGGCGACCACACCGCCGGCGTGCAGGACCCACGCCTGCTGGGCGGCCGCGTCCTCGGGGCGGGAGAACACCTCGACCCCGCGGCGGCCCTCGGCGTCGGGCGCGGCCACGACCACCTGGAGCTGGACACCGCTGCGGTCGGCGGGCAGGACGAGCGGCGCGTGCAGCGTCAGCTCCTCCAGCAGGCCGCAGCCGACCTGGTCCCCGGCGCGCACCGCCAGCTCGACGAAGCCGGTGCCGGGCAGCAGCACCACCCCGCCGACGGCGTGGTCGGCCAGCCACGGGTGGGTGCGCAGCGACAGCCGGCCCATGCACACCAGGCCGGCGCCGCCGGCCAGTTCGACCGCCGCACCGAGCATCGGGTGGCCCACGGCGCCCAGGCCCAGCGACATCGGGTCGCCGCCGCCCGAGCGGGACGAGCGCAGTTCGCCCAGCGTGCCCTTCGGCCAGAACCGCTGGTGCTGGAAGGCGTAGGTCGGCAGGTCCACCTGCCGGCCGGCCGGGAGCACGGACGTCCAGTCGACGGGGGCCCCGCTGACGAAGGCCTCGGCGAGCGAGGTGACCAGGCGGGTCGCGCCGCCGTCGTCGCGGCGCAGGGTGCCGCAGACGGCGGCGGGGACGGCGCCCGGGCCGGCGGCCTGGGTGGCCTCCTCCAGCGACTCGGTCATCGCGCCGAGCAGGACGGGGTGCGGGGAGACCTCGACGAAGACCCGGTGGCCCTGGCCGGCCAGGGTGCGGACGGCGCGGTCGAAGTGGACGGTCGCGCGCAGGCTGGCGTACCAGTAGGCGGCGTCCAGCTCCTCGCCGGTCAGGGTCTCGCCCGTCATCGCGGAGACCATCGGCACGCGGCCCTGGCGCGGCGTCACCTCGGCCAGCACGGACATGATCTCGGCTTCGAGGCGCTCGACCTGGGCGGAGTGCGAGGCGTAGTCCACGGCGACCATCCGGGCGCGCACGCCCTCGGCCTCGAACTCCGCCTTCAGCTCCTCCAGCCCCTCCGGGTCGCCGGAGACCACCACCGTGGCGGGACCGTTGACAGCCGCCAGGGAGAGCCGCTCACCGAACCGGGCGATCCGCTCCTCCACCACGGCGGCCGACCGGCTCACCGACAGCATGCCACCGAGACCGGCCAGCACCTTCAGCGACTGCGAGCGCAGCGCCACCACCCGGGCACCGTCCTCCAACGACAGCATCCCGGCCACCGTCGCCGCCGCGATCTCACCCTGCGAGTGACCCACGACCGCGTCGGGCGTGACACCCGCGGCCTCCCAGACCGCGGCGAGCGAGACCATCACGGCCCACAACGCCGGCTGGACGACGTCCGCCGCCTTCATCTCCGGCGCACCCGGCGCCCCGGCCAGCACCTCGTCCAACGACCAGTCCACGTACGGCGCCAGCGCCGCCGCACACTCCGCCAGCCGCGCCGCGAACACCGGGCTGGCCTCGGCGAGCTCCCGGCCCATGCCGACCCACTGCGACCCCTGGCCCGGGAAGACGAACACCGGGCGCGCGTCGGCCCGGGCCACGCCCGAGACGAGGGCACCGCTGGGCACGCCGTCGGCCAGGCTCTCCAGGCCGGCCGTCAGCTCGGCGCGGTCACCGCCCACCACGACGGCGCGGTGCTCGAAGGTCGCGCGGGTGGTCGCCAACGACCACGCCACGTCCTGCGGCGCCTGCTCCGGCCGTGCCGCCACCCAGTCCCGCAGCTGCTCGGCCTGGGCCGTCAGCCCCTCGGCCGAGCGGCCCGACACCAGCCACGCGCCGGCGCCCGACACCACCGGAGGAGCGGTCTCCTCCTGCGGCTCGGCCGCGGCGTCCTCGGCGGGCGCCTCCTCCAGGATGAGGTGGGCGTTCGTCCCGCTGCCGCCGAACGACGACACACCGGCGCGGCGGACGCGCTCACCGGCCGGCCACGGGACGGGCTCGGTCAGCAGCTCCACCTCGCCGGCGTCCCAGTCGACGTGCGGCGTGGGCTGCTTCACGTGCAGGGTCTTCGGCAGCTGCTCGTTTCGCAGCGCCATCACCATCTTGATCACACCGGCGACGCCGGAGGCCGCCTGGGTGTGCCCGAGGTTGGACTTCACCGAGCCCAGCCACAGCGGCTGGTCGCCGCCGCGCTCCTGGCCGTAGGTGGCGAGCAGCGCCTGGGCCTCGATCGGGTCGCCCAGCTTGGTGCCCGTGCCGTGCGCCTCCACCGCGTCGATGTCGGCGGCGGACAGCCGGGAGTTCTCCAGCGCGGCGCGGATCACCCGCTGCTGGGACGGGCCGTTGGGCGCCGTCAGGCCGTTGGACGCGCCGTCCTGGTTGATCGCGGAGCCGCGGATCACCGCGAGCACCTGGTGGCCGTTGCGGCGCGCGTCGGAGAGCTTCTCCACGACGAGCATGCCGGTGCCCTCGGCCCAGCCGGTCCCGTTGGCGTCCTCGGAGAACGCGCGGCAGCGGCCGTCCACCGAGAGGCCCTGCTGCCGGGAGAACTCGACGAACATGCCGGGCTGCGCGAGTACGGTCACACCGCCGGCGAGCGCCATCGAGCACTCCCCGGCGCGGATCGCCTGGCAGGCCAGGTGCAGCGCCACCAGGGAGGACGAGCAGGCGGTGTCGACCGTGACCGCCGGGCCTTCGAGGCCCATCACGTAGGACACGCGGCCGGAGAGCACGGCGGTCAGGTTGCCGGTCATCATGTGACCTTCCAGCCCGGCCGTGCCCCCTTCCGCCAGTTCCAGGTTCACCAGGTAGTTCGAGGTGAAACCGCCGACGAAAACGCCGGTCTTGCTGCCCTTCAGCGTTCCCGCGTCGATTCCGGCGCGTTCCAGGGCCTCCCAGGAGACCTCCAGGAGCAGCCGCTGCTGCGGGTCCATGGCGACCGCTTCGCGCGGGCTGATCCCGAAGAACGCGGCGTCGAATCCGCTGGCGTCCTTCACGAAGGCCCCGGACTGCGTGTACGACCGGCCGGACTTCTCCGGGTCCGGGTCGTAGATGCTCTCCAGGTCCCACCCGCGGTCGGTGGGGAACTCGCCGACCGCGTCGCCGCCGGCGGCCAGCAGCTCCCAGAGGTCCTCCGGGGTCTCCACGTTGCCCGGGTAGCGGCACGCCATGCCGACGATCGCCAGCGGCTCGTACTCGCCCGCCTCCAGCTTGTGCAGGCGCTTGCGCGTCTCCTGGAGCTCGGCCGCGGTCTTCTTGAGGTAGTCGAAGAGTTTCTCTTGGTTATCCACAGTGACCCCTTACCAAAATGCCGTCAATTAGCGCGAAGTAACTAGTTGGACAGACCAAGTTCCTTGTCGAGAAACTCAAACACCTGGTCGGGTGTTGCCGACTCGAGTTCGACCTCGCCGCCGCCGGACTCCGCTTCGCCCTGCTTTTCGATCCACTTCGACAGAATGCTCTGCAGCCGCCTCGTGATCCGCTCGCTGGTGTCCTGGTCGGGTGCCGCGCCCGACAGGCTGGATTCGAGCTTGTCGAGGTCGTCGAGCACCGGCACCGAGCCCGTCTCGTCCGGGGCGAGTTCGGTGCGCAGCCAGGCGGCCACCGCCACCGGAGTGGGGTAGTCGAAAATCAACGTAGCGGGCACCCGCAGTCCGGTCGCAGTGTTCAACCGGTTGCGGATCTCCACCGCCGTCAGCGAGTCGAAGCCCAGGTCCTTGAACGCCTGCTGGGCCTGCACCCCCTCCGCCGACGCGTGGCCCAGGACGACGGCCGCCTCGGCCCGCACCAGGTCCGTCAGGACCCGTTCCTGCTCGGCGCGGTCCATGCCGGCCAGGCGGCGGCCCAGCTCGCCCTCGGCGGGGGCGGCCGCCTCGGCGGACCGGGTGCCGGCGGTGGCGAGCCGGCGGACCTCCGGAAGGTCCCGGACCAGCGGCGCCTTTGGCAGGTCCACCGCGGTCTGCGCCAGCACGGCCCAGTCGACGTCCATCACCGTCACGACGGCGTCGGGCCCCTGCAGCGACTCGCCCAGCGCGCGGACCGCCAGCTGCGGGTCCATCGCCGACATCGGGAGCTTCTTCATCCGCTCCCGGATCGCCTCCTTGGACTCCGCCAGGCCGCCGCCGCCCCACTGGCCCCAGGCCACCGACAGACCGGCCAGCCCGCGGGCCCGCCGGTTCTCGGCCAGGGCGTCGAGGTAGGAGTTCGCGGCCGCGTAGTTGCCCTGGCCGGCGGAGCCGAGGGTCGACGCCGCGGAGGAGAACAGCACGAACGCGTCGAGGTCCAGGTCCGCCGTGAGCTCGTCGAGGTGGGCGGCGCTCGCGGCCTTGGCCGCCAGCACCGTCGCCAGGCGCGCCGGGGTGAGGCGGTCCACGACGCCGTCGTCCAGGACGGCGGCCGTGTGCATCACCGAGGACAGCGCCGGGCCGCTCCCGCCGATCCAGGCCACCAGCCCGGCCACGGCGGACCGGTCGCTCACGTCGCAGGAGACGACGTCCACCCGGGTGCCCCGGGCGGCCAGCCCGGCGGCCGTCGCGGCGACCCCGGCGGCCGCCGGACCGGAACGGCCCGTCAGCACCACGCGCTCCGCGTCCCCTTCGGCCAGCCACCGGGCGACGTGCCCGGCGATCGCGCCGGTGCCACCGGTGATCAGCACGGTGCCGCGCGGCGTCCAGCGGCCCTCGCCCCGCGCCTCGGCGGCCCGGCTCATCCGACGGCCCAGCATCCCGGCCGGCCGGATGGCGACCTGGTCCTCGCCGCAGCCGGCGAGCACCGCGACCAGCCGGGCACCGGCCCGGTCGTCCATCACCTCGGGAAGGTCGACCAACCCGCCCCAGCGGTCGGGGTGTTCCAGGCCGACGACCCGGCCGAGGCCCCACGCCTGCGCCTGCACCGGGCTGGTCGGCACCTCGCCGGGCGCGGCCGAGACCGCACCGCGGGTGGCCGGCCACAGCGGCGCCTCGATCCCGGCGTCGCCGAGCGACTGGATCAGGGTGAGGGTGGCGGCCAACCCGCCGGCCACCACCGGGTGGTCCGGCAGCGGCGTCTCGTCCAGCGCCAGCAGCGACAGCACACCGGCGACGCCGGCCGGCTCCGCGCCCGCGTCCCGGAGCGACCGCGTGAGCAGCGCCGCCAGGGCGTCGCGGTCCGTGGTCCCGGCCGGGACCTCGGCCACCACGACGTCGGCACCGCGCATGCCCAGCGCCACCTCGCAGCCCCGCGCCGGGTCGGCGGCGGCCGGCTCCGCGGGGACCGCGACGAGCCAGGTGCCGGACAGCACGGCCGGGTCGGGGTCGGCGACCGGCGCCCAGCCCATCCGGTACCGCCAGCTCGCGGTCGTCGACCGCTCCAGGTCACGGCGCCGCCACGTCGTCAGGGCGGGCAGCAGTTCGCCGAGCTGGTGCTGCCGCTGGTCCTCGATCGCCAGCGTGTCGGCGAGCTGCTCCAGGTCGCCGCCCTCCACGGCCGCCCAGAACGCCGCCTCGGCCGCGGTGCCCGAGCCGTCCCGGCCGGTGGCCGCGGAGCCGGCCGGCAGGGGCGACGGGACCTTCGGCCAGAAGCGGTCGTGCCGGAAGGCGTAGGTCGGCAGGTCCACCCGCTCGCCGGCCGGCAGGACGGACGTCCAGTCGACGGGGGCCCCGCTGACGAAGGCCTCGGCGAGCGAAGTGGTCAGCCGGGTCGCGCCGCCGTCGTCGCGGCGCAGCGTGCCGCAGACGGCGGCGGGCACGGCGGCCGCACCCGCCTCCAGCGCGACCTCCTCCAGCGACTCGGTCACCGCGCCCAGCAGGACGGGGTGCGGGGAGACCTCGACGAAGACCCGGTGGCCCTGGCTCGCCAGGGTGCGCACGGCGCGGTCGAAGTGCACCGTCGCGCGCAGGCTCGCGTACCAGTACGCGGCGTCCAGCTCCTCGCCGGTCAGGGTCTCGCCCGTCATCGCGGAGACCATCGGCACGCGGCCCTGACGCGGTGTCACACCGGCCAGGACGGAGCGGATCTCCTGCTCCAGGCGCTCGACCTGGGCGGAGTGCGAGGCGTAGTCCACGGCGACCATGCGGGCGCGCACGCCCTCGGCCTCGAACTCGGCCCTCAACTCCTCCAGCCCCTCCGGGTCGCCGGAGACCACCACCGTGGCGGGGCCGTTGACGGCCGCCAGGGAGAGCCGATCGCCGAAGCGGGCGATGCGCTCCTCGACGACCGCGGCGGGCCGGCTCACCGACAGCATCCCGCCGAGACCGGCCAGCACCTTCAGCGACTGCGAGCGCAGCGCCACCACCCGGGCGCCGTCCTCCAACGACAGCATCCCGGCCACCGTCGCCGCCGCGATCTCACCCTGCGAGTGGCCGACCACCGCCTCGGGAGCCACCCCGGCGGCCTCCCACACCGCCGCCAGCGAGACCATCACGGCCCACAGCGCCGGCTGGACGACGTCCGCCGCCTTCAACTCCGGCGCACCCGGCGCCCCGGCCAGCACCTCGTCCAACGACCAGTCCAGGTACGGCTCCAGCGCCTTCGCGCACTCGGCGAGCCGCGCGGCGAACACCGGGCTGGCCTCGGCGAGCTCCCGGCCCATGCCGACCCACTGCGAACCCTGCCCCGGGAAGACGAACACCGGGCGCGCGTCGGCCCGGGCCACACCGGACACCACCGAGCCGGCGGACGTGCCCGCCGTCAGGCTCTCCAGGCCGGCCGTCAGCTCGGCGCGGTCACCGCCCACCACGACGGCCCGGTGCTCGAACAGGGACCGGGTCGCGACCAGCGACCAGGCCAGGTCGGCCGGCTCGGCCCCGGGCCGGGCCGCCACCCACTCGCGCAGCCGGCCCGCCTGGCCCGCCAGCGCCTTCGCCGACCGGCCCGACAGCACCCACGCGCCGGCGCCCGTCAGCACCGGCGCCGGAGCCGTGGCCTCCGGCTCCACGGCCTCGGCGGCCTCGGCGGCCGGGGCCTCCTCCAGGATCACGTGCGCGTTGGTGCCGCTCATCCCGAACGAGGACACGCCCGCCCGGCGCGGCCGCCCGTTCGCCGGCCACGGCACCGCCTCGGTCAGCAGCCGCGCGTGTCCGGCCGACCAGTCGATGTGCGGCGACGGCTCGTCGACGTGCAGCGTCGGCGGCAGTTGCTCGTTCTGCAGCGCCAGCACCATCTTCATCACCCCGGCCACGCCGGCGGCCGCCTGGGTGTGCCCGATGTTCGACTTCACCGAGCCGAGGAACACCGGCCGGTCCTCGGGACGGTCCTGACCGTAGGTGGCGAGCAGCGCCTGCGCCTCGATCGGGTCGCCCAGCTTGGTGCCCGTGCCGTGCGCCTCCACCGCGTCCACGTCGGCGGCCGACAGTCCGGCCCCGGCCAGCGCGGCGCGGATCACCCGCTGCTGGGACGGGCCGTTGGGCGCCGTCAGGCCGTTGGACGCGCCGTCCTGGTTGACGGCCGAGCCGCGCACCACCGCGAGCACCGGGTGCCCGTTGCGGCGCGCGTCCGACAGGCGCTCCAGCACGAGCATGCCGACGCCCTCGGCCATGCCCATGCCGTCGGCGGACGCGGCGAACGCCTTGGAGCGCCCGTCCACCGCCAGGCCGCGCGCCTGGGAGAACGCGATGAACCCGTCCGGGGCCGCCGTGATCGTGATGCCGCCGGCCAGCGCGAGCGAGCACTCCCCCGCCCTCACCGACTGGCAGGCCAGGTGCAGCGCCACCAGCGACGAGGAGCACGCCGTGTCCATCGTCACGGCGGGGCCCTCCAGGCCGAGGGTGTACGACAGGCGGCCCGAGAGCACGCTGGTCGCGTTCCCGGTCATCACGTGACTGTCGATGCCCTCGAACTCCGAGTCGCCGTCGAGGCTCATCGCGGCGTACCCGGAGCTGTAGCCGCCGACGAACGCGCCGGTCTGGCTGCCGCGCAGCGCCGCCGGGTCGATCCCGGCCCGCTCGAACGCCTCCCACGAGGTCTCCAGCAGCAGCCGCTGCTGCGGGTCCATCGCCAGCGCCTCGCGCGGGCTGATCCCGAAGAACGCCGGGTCGAACCCGCTGACGTCCCGCAGGAAGCCGCCCTCCCGGGTGTAGGAGGTGCCCGCGTGCTCGGTGTCCGGGTCGTACAGCGCGTCGAGGTCCCAGCCGCGGTCCTGCGGGAACGGGCCGATCGCGTCCCGGCCCGCGGCCAGCAGGTCCCACAGCTCCTCGGGGCCGGCGACGCCGCCCGGGAACCGGCAGGCCATGCCGACGATCGCGACCGGCTCGTCGGTCACCGCACCGGACGGACGGACCGGCCCGGCCGCGGCCGGCAGATCGCCCGCCAGCTCGCCGCGCAGCAGCGCGGCCAGAGCGACGGGGGTGGGGTAGTCGAAGACCAGCGTCGCCGGCAGGCGCAGCCCCGTCTCCGTCCGCAGCCGGTTCCGCAGCTCCACCGCGGTCAGCGAGTCGAAGCCCAGGTCGGTGAAGGCCCGGGTGGGCTCGACGGCGTCGGTGGACGCGTGCCCGAGCACCGCGGCCACGTGCGCCCGCACCAGGTCCAGCAGCAGCCGGTCGCGCTCCTGGCCGGCCAGGCCGGCCAGGCGGCGGCGCAGCGCCTCCGCGGCGTCGTCGCCGGTCGCGGCCTGGGCGGCGGCCGCCCGCCGGACCCGGCCCCCGGCGAGCGCCCGCCACAGCGGCGGGACGTCACCGCTGCGGGCGGCCCGCGCCCGCAGGTCCGCCACGTCCAGCCGGGCGGGCACCAGGACGGCCTCGCCGCGGGCCATCGCCAAGTCCATCACGGCCAGGCCCTCGTCCGCGCCCAGGGCCGCGACCCCGGACCGGCTGATCCGGGTCAGCAGGCGCTCGCCGAGATCCCGGCCGATGCCCGCCTCGTGCACCCACGGCCCCCAGGCCAGCGACAGGCCCGCCAGGCCGGCGGCCCGCCGGTGACCGGCCAGCGCGTCCAGGAAGGAGTTCGCGGCGACGTAGTTGCCCTGGCCCGGCGCACCGAAGACCGCGGCCGCCGAGGAGAACAGGACGAAGTGCTCCAGGTCCAAGCCACGGGTGAGCTCGTGGAGGTGCCACGCGGCGTCGGCCTTCGGCCGCATGACCGCCGCCAGCCGGTCGGCGGTCAGGGTGCCGATCACCCCGTCGTCGATGATCCCGGCGGCGTGGACGACGGAACCCAGCGGGCACTCGGCCGGGATCGTCCCCAGGAGCGCGGCCAGCGCCTCCCGGTCCGCCACGTCGCACGCCACGATCCGGACCCACGCACCGAGCTGTGCCAACTCGGCGGCCAGCACCGCCGCCCCGGCGGCGGCCGGGCCGGAACGGCTGGTCAGCACCACGCCGTGGGCCCGCCCGGTCACCACCAGGTGACGGGCCACCAGGCCGCCCAGCGTGCCCGTTCCACCGGTCACCAGGAGCGTCCGCGCACCGTCGGCGACGGGGATCGCAGGCCGTTCAACCGCTGCTCCAGCGCCGGACGGACGGTTGAGCCGCCGCCCGAACGCGGCCTCGCCGCGGAGGGCCAGCTCCGGTTCGCCGGCGGTGAGGACCGCCGGGAGAACGGTGACGGCCCGGTCGTCTCCGGTGGCGGGAAGGTCGACCAGGAGCAGCCGGCCGGGGTTCTCCGCCTGCGCCGAACGCAGCAGGCCCCGGACGGCGGCGGCGGGCAGGTCCGCCACGGCCTCGCCGTCCGCGGCGGCCACACCGCCCCGGGTGACGACCACCAACTGCGCGGACTCCAGGCGCGGTTCGTCCAGCCACTGCTGGGCCAGGGCCAGCGCCTCGGCGGCGAGCCGGCGGGCGGTCTCCGGGACCGCCGCGGCCTCCGCCGGTGCCCCGGGCGGCACGGGGGTCGCTCCGACGCAGACCAGCACCACGTCCGGAGCGGGCTCACCCGCCGCCACGGCCGCGGCCGCCTCGGCCAGGCCGGCGAACGGCCGGACCGGCACCCCGGCGGCCGCCAGCCCCTCGACCACGCCGAACCGGTCGGCGCCGATCAGCGCCCAGTCCCCGGCCGGGGCGGGGGCCTCGGCCACCCGCGCCCACTCCTCGACGAACAGCGCGTCCGTCACCCCGCCGTCGGCGGCCCGCAGCTGAGCGGCCGACACCGGTCGGCTGACCAGCGACTCCACCGACACCACCAGGGCGCCGGCCGGGTCCACCGCGGTCAGCGCCAGGCCACCGCGCGCGTCCCGGCGCAGCCGGGCCCGCAGCACGGAGGCGCCGCTCGCGTGCAGCTCGACGCCCGCCCACGCGAAGGGCATCCGGACCTCGCCCGGCTCGCCGCCCGCGGCTGCGTCCGCGTCCGCCAGGGGCGTGCCCTCCAGCAGCGCGGCGTGCAGGGCGGCGTCCAGCAGCGCCGGGTGCAGCCCGAACGCACCCGCCTCCCGCGCCACCGACTCCGGCAGCGCCACCTCGGCGAACACGTCCTCGCCGCGGCGCCAGGCGGCCCGCAGGCCGTGGAAGGCCGGACCGTACACCTCGGCCAGCCGGACGGCGTACACCTCGTCGACGTCGAGCGCGGTCGCGCCCTCCGGCGGCCAGACCGCCAGCTCCTCCGGCGTCCGCCCGTCCAGCGGGGCCGGGGCCACCGCGCCGCTCGCGTGCCGCACCCAGGCCTGCTGGGCGTCGGCGGCATCGGGGCGCGAGAACACCTCGATCGCGCGCCGGCCCTCACCGTCCGCCTCGGCCAGCACCACCTGGACCTGGACGCCGGAGCCGTCGGCGGGCAGGACGAGCGGTGCCTGCAGGGTGAGTTCCTCCAGGAGGCCGCAGCCGACCTGGTCCCCGGCACGCACGGCCAGCTCGACGAAGCCGGTGCCCGGCAGGAGCACCGCCCCGCCGACCGTGTGATCGGCCAGCCACGGGTGCGTGCGCAGCGACAGCCGCCCGGTGCAGACCAGGCCCGCGCCGCCGGCCAGCTCGACCGCCGCGCCCAGCAGCGGGTGGTCCACCGCGCCGAGGCCCAGCGACGCCGCGTCCTGACCGGCGCCCGCCAGCGACAGGGGGAGCATGCCCTGCGGCCAGTAGCGCTCGTGCTGGAAGGCGTAGGTCGGCAGCTCGATCCGCCCGGCGGCCGGCAGGACGGCCGTCCAGTCGACCGGGGCGCCGTTGACGAACGCCTCGGCGAGGGAGGTGGTCAGCCGGGTCGTGCCGCCCTCGTCGCGGCGCAGGGTGCCGCAGACGGCCGCCGGGACGATGCCGGGGCCGGCCTCCTGGGCGACCTCTTCGAGGGTGTCGTTCATCGCGCCCATCAGCACCGGGTGCGGGGTGACCTCCACGAACACCTGGTAGTTCTGGCTCGCCAGGGTCCGGACCGCCCGGTCGTAGTGCACCGTCGCGCGCAGGCTGGCGTACCAGTAGGCGGCGTCCAGCTCCTCGCCGGTCAGGGTCTCGCCCGTCATCGCGGAGACCATCGGGACGCGGCCGCGACGCGGGGCGATCCCGGCCAGGACGGAGGTGATCTCCTCCTCCAACCGGTCGACCTGAGCACTGTGCGAGGCGTAGTCGACCGCGACCATCCGGGCGCGCACGCCCTCGGCCTCGAACTCCGCCCTCAACTCCTCCAGCGCGTCCGGCTCGCCCGAAACCACCACCGCCGCAGGGCCGTTGACGGCCGCCAGGGAGAGCCGCTCGCCGAAGCGGGCGATGCGCTCCTCGACGACGGCGGCGGGCCGGCTCACCGACAGCATCCCCCCGAGACCGGCGAGGACCTTCAGCGACTGCGAGCGCAGCGCCACCACCCGGGCGCCGTCCTCGACGCTGAGCATCCCGGCGACCGTGGCCGCCGCGATCTCACCCTGCGAGTGACCGACCACCGCGTCCGGCGTGACACCCGCGGCCTCCCACACCGCCGCCAGCGAGACCATCACGGCCCACAGCGCCGGCTGGACGACGTCCGCCGCCTTCATCTCCGGCGCACCCGGCGCCCCGGCGAGCACCTCGTCCAACGACCAGTCCACATACGGCGCCAGCGCCGCCGCGCACTCCGCCAGCCGCGCCGCGAACACCGGACTGGCTTCGGCGAGCTCCCGGCCCATACCGACCCACTGCGAACCCTGACCCGCGAACGCGAACACCGTCCGCGCACCCGGCCGCGCCACACCCGAAACAACGGCACCACTGGGCACACCGGCGGCCAGACTCTGCAAACCAGACAGCAGTTCGCCGCCGTCGGTGCCCACCACCACGGCCCGGTGCTCGAACGCCGACCGCGTGGTCGCCAGCGACCACGCCACCTCGGCCGGCGCGAGCTCGGGCCGCGCGGTCACCCAGTCGGCCAGCCGCTCCGCCTGCCCGGCCAGCCCCTCGGCCGACCGGCCCGACACCAGCCACGCACCGGCGCCCGACACCACCGGCGCGATCTCCTGGACGGCCTCGGCGCTCTCAGCAGCCGGGGCCTCCTCCACGATGATGTGCGCGTTGGTGCCGCTCATCCCGAACGAGGACACGCCGGCCCGACGCGGACGCTCCCCCGCCGGCCACGGCACCGCCTCCGTCAGCAGCTCCACCTCACCGGCGGACCAGTCCACGTGCGAGGACGGCACCTCGGCGTGCAGCGTCGGCGGCAGCTCCTCGTGCTGCAGGGCGAGGATCATCTTGATCACGCCCGCCACACCGGCGGCCGCCTGGGTGTGGCCGATGTTCGACTTCACCGAACCCAGCCACAACGGCCGTCCCTCGCCACGCTCCTGGCCGTAGGTAGCCAGCAGCGCCTGCGCCTCGATCGGGTCACCCAGCGTCGTCCCCGTCCCGTGCGCCTCCACCACGTCGACCTCGGCGGCCGACAGGCGAGCGTTGGCCAGCGCCGCCCGGATCACCCGCTGCTGCGACGGACCGTTCGGCGCCGTCAAACCGTTCGACGCGCCGTCCTGGTTCACCGCCGACCCGCGCAGCACCGCGAGCACCGGGTGCCCGTTCCGCCGGGCGTCCGACAGCCGTTCCACCACGAGCATGCCCACACCCTCGGCCCAGCCCGTGCCGTCCGCCTCCTCGGAGAACGCCCGGCACCGGCCGTCCGCCGACAGGCCCTGCTGCCGCGAGAAGTCGATGAACATGCCCGGCGTCGCCATGACCGTGGCCCCGCCGGCCAGCGCCAGCGAGCACTCGCCCGAGCGCAGCGCCTGGGCGGCGAGGTGGAGCGCCACCAGCGAGGACGAGCACGCCGTGTCCACCGTCACCGCCGGGCCCTCCAGGCCCAGCACGTAGGACACCCGGCCGGAGAGCACGCTCGTCGCGTTCCCGGTCAGCAGGTGGCCCTCGACGCCGGACCCGCCCTCGCCCGCCAGGGTGAAGCCGTAGCCGGAGGCGTAACCACCGGCGAAGACGCCGGTCGCGCTGCCGTGCAGCCCCGACGGGTCGATGCCGGCCCGCTCCAGCGCCTCCCAGGACGCCTCGAGCAGCAGGCGCTGCTGCGGGTCCATGGCCAGCGCCTCGCGCGGGCTGATCCCGAAGAACCCCGCGTCGAACTCCGCCGCGTCCCGGACGAAGGCGCCCTGCGCCACGTACGAGGTGTTCTCGCGCTCGCCGTCCGGGTCGTACACGCCGTCCAGGTCCCAGCCGCGATCGGTCGGGAACCCGCCCACCGCGTCACCGCCCGAGGCCAGCAGCTCCCAGAACGCCTCCGGGCTGTCCGCACCGCCGGGGAAGCGGCACGCCATGCCGACGATCGCCACCGGCTCGTCCGCAACCGCGGCCGCCACGGCGACGACGGCGCCCGACCCGGCCGCCTCGCCGGTCAGTTCGCCGCGCAGGAAGCCGGCCAGCAGCAGCGGGGTGGGGTAGTCGAACACCAGCGTGGCGGGCAGCCGGATGCCGCTCACCGCGTTGAGCCGGTTGCGCAGCTCGACGGCGGTCAGCGAGTCGAAGCCGAGGTCCTTGAACGAGCGCCGGTCCTCGACCGCCTCGGCGGAGGCGTGCCCCAGCACGGCGGCGACCTCGGCCCGCACCACGTCGGTGAGCACCCGCTCCTGCTCCGCGCGGCCCAACCCGGCGAGCCGGCGGGCCAGTTCGCCCTCGGCGCGCGTGACGGCCGCGCTCCCGGCACCCGGGGCGGTCAGCCGGCGGACCTCCGGCAGGTCGCGGAAGAGCGGCGCCTCCCGCAGGTCCACGGGGCCCGACGCGGACGCCAGCTGCGCCCAGTCGACGTCCATCACGGTGACGACGGCGTCCGGGCCGTCCAGTGCCCCGCCCAGGGCGCGGGCGGCGAGCTGCGGGTCCAGCGCCGGCATCGGGCCGCGCTTGACCCGCGCCCGCGCCGCCTCGCTGGACTCGGCGAAACCGCCGCCGCCCCAGGCGCCCCACGCCACCGACAGGCCGGGCAGCCCACGGCTCCGGCGGTTCTCGGCGAGGGCGTCGAGGAAGGCGTTGGCCGCCGCGTAGTTGCCCTGACCGGCGGCGCCGAGCGTCGACGCGGCCGAGGAGAACAGGACGAACGCGTCCAGGTCGAGGTCCGCCGTCAACTCGTCGAGCAGGAGCGCGCCTTCGGCCTTCACGCGCAGCACGGACGCCAGCCGCGCCGCCGAGAGCCGGTCGACCACGCCGTCGTCGAGGACGGCGGCGGTGTGCAGCACCGAGGACAGCGCCGGGCCGCTCTCGCCGATCCAGGCCACCAGGCCGGTCAGCGCCGACCGGTCGCTGACGTCGCACGCCACGACGTCCACGCTGGTGCCCTGCGCGGCCAGCTCCGCCACCGTCGCCGCGACACCCGCGGCCGCCGGGCCGGAACGACCGGTCAGGACCAGCCGCTCCGCACCGCGCTCGGTCAGCCAGCGCGAGACGTGGCCGGCGATGGCGCCGGTGCCGCCGGTGATCAGCACGCTGCCGCGCGGCGACCAGCGGTCCTTGCCACGGAGCTGCGAGGCCCGCGTGAGCCGGCGGCCGAGGATCCCGGCGGACCGGATCGCGACCTCGTCCTCGCCGCAGCCGGCCAGCACCGCGACGAGGCGCGCACCGGCGCGCTCGTCGAGCGTCTCGGGAAGGTCGATCAGACCGCCCCAGCGGTCGGGGTGTTCCAGGCCGACGACCCGACCCAGACCCCACACCTGCGCCTGCACCGGGTTGGCCAGCGCCTCACCTGCTCCCGCCGCCACCGCGCCGCGGGTGGCCGCCCACAGCGGGGCGGCGATCCCTGCGTCACCCAGCGCCTGGACGAGCGCCAGGGTGGCCGCCAGGCCGCCGGTCACCACCGGCTGATCCGGCAGCGGCGTCTCGTCCAGCGCCAGCAGCGACAGCACACCGGCGACCGCGGAAGGCTCCACCGCCGCACCCAGCAGCGCCGCCACCTCGGCCCGGTCCACGGGTCCGGCCGGAACCGTCACCTCGACCACCTCGGCACCGCGAGCGGCCAGCGCGGAGACGTACGGCCGCCCGTCCGTTCCGGCCGGCACGACCGTCACCCACGTGCCCGACAGCACACGCGCGTCAGGGTCGGCGACCGTCGCCCAGTTCACCCGGTAGCGCCAGTCCGTGGTCACCAGCCGGTCCTTCTCGCGCCGCCGCCACGACGCCAGGGCCGGCAGGAACTCGCCCAGTTGTTGGTGGTCCTCGATGGCCAGCGCGTCGGCGATCCGGGTCAGGTCCCCGTCCTCGACGGCCGCCCAGAACTCGGCCTCCGCCGCGGTGCTGCCACCGTCCCCGCCGACCGCCGCCGGCGGCATGAGCGACACCACCCCCTCCGGCCAGAACCGCTGCTGGCGGAAGGCGTACGTCGGCAGCTCGACCGGCGTACGGGCGGGCAGCACCGAACTCCAGTTCACCGGCACGCCGTTGACGTACGCGCGGGCCAGGCCGCTCACCAGGCCGGTCACGCCCTGGTCGTCGCGCCGCTGGAGCGGAACGAAGACGGCCTCGTCACCGTCGATCCCCGCCACGGCGTCCGGGCCCAGCGAGGACAGCGACCCGTCGGGGCCGACCTCGATGAACACCGACACGCCCTGCTCGGCGAGAGCCGCGACGGCGTCGGCGAACCGCACCGCCCCGCGCGTCTGCGCCGGCCAGTAACCCGCCTCGCACGCGCTCACCAGCTCACCGGTCAGCGCACCCGCCCACATCAGCTGCGGACGGCGGTACTCCAACCCCGCTGCCACAGCAGCGAGTTCGTCGAGCACCGGGTCCATCGCCGGCGAGTGGAAGGCGTGCGAGACCCGCAGCCGCCGCACCCGGCGACCCCGCTCCCGCCACTCCTCCACGACCGCGTCCACGGCCTCGACCTCGCCGGAGATCACCACCGACTCCGGCCCGTTGACCGCCGCGACCGAGACGCCCGCGACGTCCGCCAGAGTTGCCAGCACCTCCGCCTCGGGAGCGTTGATCGCCGCCATCGCACCGCCGCTCGGCAGCGCCTGCATCAGCCGCGCCCGCGCCGCCACCAGACGGCAGGCGTCCGGCAGCGAGAGCACCCCGGCCACGTACGCGGCCGCGACCTCACCCACCGAGTGACCCACCACCGCGTCCGCGGTCACACCCACGGCCTGCAACACCGCAGCGACACCGACCTCGAAGGCGAACAACCCCGCCTGCGCGTACAACGTCTGGTCCGCCGAGCCCGCATCCACGCCGTCCGCACCCAGGACGACGTCGCGGACGGAAACCCCGAGCTCCAGCTCCAGCAGCCCGCACACCCGGTCGAAGGCCTCCGCGAACACCGGGCTGCCCTCGTACAGCCCCCGGCCCATGCCGACCCATTGCGAACCCTGACCGGCGAAGATCAGGCCGACGCGCGCACCGGCCCGCGCCACCCCCGACACCACCGACGCCGCCGACACACCAGCCGCCAGGCTCTCCACACCGCGCAGCAGTTCGGCACGCTCGGTGCCCACCACCACGGCCCGGTGCTCGAACACCGACCGCGTGGTCGCGAGCGACCAGGCCACGTCCGCCGGCTCCAGCTCCGGCCGCGCCGCCACCCACTCGCGCAGGCGCCCGGCCTGAGCCGTCAGCCCCTCGGCCGTACGGCCCGACACCAACCACGCACCGGCACCCGACACCACCGGCGCGGTCTCCCGGACGGCCTCAACGCTCTCCGCGGCCGGGGCCTCCTCCACGATGACGTGCGCGTTGGTGCCACTGATCCCGAACGAGGACACGCCGGCCCGACGCGGGCGCTCCCCCGTCGGCCACGGCACCGACTCCGTCAGCAGCTCCACCTCACCGGCGGACCAGTCCACGTGCGAGGACGGCACCTCGGCGTGCAGGGTCGGCGGCAGTTCCTCGTGCTGCAGGGCGAGGATCATCTTGATGACGCCCGCCACGCCGGCGGCCGCCTGGGTGTGGCCGATGTTCGACTTCACCGAACCCAGCCACAACGGCCGTCCCTCGCCACGCTCCTGGCCGTAGGTGGCCAGCAGCGCCTGCGCCTCGATCGGGTCGCCCAGCGTGGTGCCCGTCCCGTGCGCCTCCACCACGTCGACCTCGGCGGCCGACAGGCGAGCGTTGGCCAGCGCCGCCCGGATCACCCGCTGCTGCGACGGACCGTTCGGCGCCGTCAGACCGTTCGACGCGCCGTCCTGGTTCACCGCCGAGCCCCGCAGCACCGCGAGCACCCGGTGCCCGTTGCGCCGGGCGTCCGACAGCCGCTCCACCACGAGCATGCCCACGCCCTCGGCCCAGCCCGTGCCGTCCGCGTCCTCCGAGAAGGCCCGGCACCGGCCGTCCGCCGACAGCCCCTGCTGCCGCGAGAACTCCACGAACGTCCCCGGGGAGACCAGCACCGTGACACCGCCGGCGAGCGCCAGCGTGCACTCGCCCGAGCGCAGCGCCTGGGCGGCCAGGTGCAGCGCCACCAGCGAGGACGAGCACGCCGTGTCGATCGTCACCGCCGGGCCTTCGAGCCCCAGCACGTACGAGACGCGGCCCGACAGCACGCTCGTCGCGTTGCCGGTCATCAGGTGGCCCTCGACGCCGGACCCGCCCTCGCCCGACCAGGAGACACCGATCCCGTAGTTGGAGCCGAAGCCGCCGGCGAACACCCCGGTCGCCGTCTCCCGCAGGGACGCCGGGTCGATGCCCGCCCGCTCCAGCGCCTCCCACGAGGTCTCCAGCAGCAGGCGCTGCTGCGGGTCCATCGCCAGCGCCTCACGCGGGCTGATGCCGAAGAACCCGGCGTCGAACCGGGTCGCGTCCCGCAGGAACGCGCCCTGCGCCACGTACGAGGTGCCCTCGCGCTCGCCGTCCGGGTCGTAGACGCCGTCCAGGTCCCAGCCGCGGTCGGTCGGGAACCCGCCCACCGCGTCACCGCCCGAGGCCAGCAGCTCCCAGAACGCCTCCGGGCTGTCCGCACCGCCGGGGAAGCGGCACGCCATGCCGACGATCGCCACCGGCTCCGCCGCCTGCTCCTGCACCTCGCGCAGTCGGGCGCGGGCGTCCTGGGCGTCTGCGATGGCCCGCTTTAGGTAACTACGAAGCTTGTCCTCGTCGGACACGGTCATCTCCCAGCGATGGTGTTTCGGGCAGAGTCAGGGGCGGGCTGTCCCGCACGGGAACGTGCGGGACAGCCCGGTTCGAGCGGAGCCCCTCAGGGCCGGACAGGCGCTACTCGAGCTCGTCGACGAGAGCGAACAGCTCGTCGTCGGTCGCGCCTTCGAGCTCCTCCTCGCGCCGCTTCTTGCTCTTGTCGGCGGCCTGGTCGCCGATGGCGTCCAGCAGCCGGCGCAGCCGGTCGGTGGCCTCTTCCCGCACCGGGTCGTCCATCGCCCCGGTACGGAGAGCGGCCTCGAGCCGGTCGAGCTCGGCGAGGACCGGCACCGACACCGCTTCCTCCGAGACAATCTCGGTTCGCAGCCAGGTGGCAAGGGCGTTCGGGGTGGGGTAGTCGAACACCAGCGTGGCGGGAAGCCGCAGCCCCGTCACACCGTTGAGGCGGTTGCGCAGTTCGACCGAGGTCAGCGAGTCGAAGCCGAGGTCCTTGAACGCGCGCCGGTCCTCGACCGCGTCGGCGGAGGCGTGCCCCAGCACGAGGGCGACCTCGTTCCGCACCACGTCGGTGAGCACCCGCTCCTGCTCGGCCCGGCTCAGCCCGGCCAACCGCCGTGCCAGCCCGCCCTCCTCGCGCACCGCGCCGCCTCCGTTGGCGCTCGCCGCGGCCAGCTGACGGATCTCGGGCAGGTCCCGCACCAGCGGCATCTCCCGCGGATCCACCGGGCCGGGCGAAGCGACCAGCTCGGCCCAGTTGACGTCCATCACCGTGACGACGGCGTCCGGTCCGTCCAGCGACTCGCCCAGCGCCCGCACCGCGAGCTGCGGGTCCATCGCCGGCATCGGGGCCCGCTTGACCCGGGCCCGGACCACCTTGCTGGACTCGGCCATGCCACCGCCGGCCCAGGCACCCCAGGCGACGGTGAGCGCGGCCAGGCCGCGGCTGCGCCGGTTCTCGGCGAGGGCGTCGAGGAAGGCGTTGGCCGCCGCGTAGTTGCCCTGACCGGCGGCGCCGAGCGTCGACGCGGCCGACGAGAACAGGACGAACGCGTCCAGGTCCAGGCCGGCGGTGAGCTCGTCCAGGTGGACCGCGCTCGCCGCCTTCGCGGCCAGCACCGTCGCCAGACGGGACACCGACAGCCGGTCGACCACGCCGTCGTCCAGGACGGCGGCCGTGTGCAGCACCGAGGACAGCGCCGGACCGCTCTCGCCGATCCAGGCCACCAGCCCGGCCAGCGCCGCCCGGTCCGTCACGTCACACGACACGACGTCCACCCGGGTGCCCCGCGCCGCCAGCTCCGCGACCGTCGCCGCGACACCGGCGGCCGCCGGGCCGGAACGACCGGTCAGGACCAGCCGCTCAGCGCCGCGGCCGGGCAGCCACCGGGCCACGTGCCCGGCGATGGCGCCGGTGCCGCCGGTGATCAGCACAGTGCCGCGCGGCGTCCACGCGCTCTTGCCGCGAGGCTGCGAGGCCCGCGTGAGCCGGCGGCCGAGGATCCCGGCGGACCGGATCGCGACCTCGTTCTCGCCGCAGCCGGCCAGCACGGCCACCAGGCGCGCACCGGCGCGCTCGTCGAGCGTCTCGGGAAGGTCGATCAGACCGCCCCAGCGGTCCGGCTGCTCCAGGCCGACGACCCGGCCGAGGCCCCACACCTGCGCCTGCACCGGGTTGGCCAGCGCCTCACCCGGACCGGCCGCCGCAGCACCACGCGTGGCCAGCCAGAGCGGGGCGGCGATCCCGGCGTCACCCAGTGCCTGGATGAGCGCCAGAGTGGCCGCCAGGCCGCCGGTCACCACCGGCTGATCCGGCAGCGGCGTCTCGTCCAGCGCCAGCAGCGACAGCACACCGGCCACGCCGGCCGGCTCCACCGCCGCGCCCAGCAGCGCGGCCACCTCGGCCCGGTCCACGACCCCGGCCGGAACCTCGACCACGACCACCTCGGCACCACGACCGGCCAGCGCGGCCGCGCACTGCCGCGCCGCCTGGTCGGCGGCCGAGCCGGCCGGAGCGACGACCAGCCAAGTGCCGGACAGCACACGGGAGTCGGGCTCGCCGATGGCCGCCCAGCCGCCCCGGTAGCGCCAGTTCGCGGTCATCGACCGGTCCAGCTCCCGGCGCCGCCAGGACGCCAGCGCCGGCAGCACCTCGCCGAGCTGCCGCTGGTCCTCGATGGCCAGCGTGTCGGCGATCCGGGCCAGGTCCCCGTCCTCGACGGCCGCCCAGAACCGGGCCTCCGCCTCGGTGCTCGCACCGTCCCCGCCGACGACCGGAGTCGCCGTCGGCAGCGTCAGGATGCCCTCCGGCCAGAACCGCTGGTGGCGGAAGGCGTACGTGGGCAGCTCGACCGGCGTACCGGTCGGCAGCACCGAACTCCACTCCACCGCGGCGCCGTTGACGTACGCACGGGCCAGGCCGCTCACCAGACCGGTCACGCCCTGGTCGTCGCGCCGCTGGAGCGGAACGAAGACGGCCTCGTCACCGTCGATCCCCGCCACGGCGTCCGGGCCCAGCGAGGACAGCGACCCGTCCGGGCCGACCTCGATGAACACCGAGACACCCTGCTCGGCGAGAGCCGCGACGGCGTCGGCGAACCGCACCGCCCCGCGCGTCTGTGCCGGCCAGTAACCCGCCTCGCACGCGCTCACCAGCTCGCCGGTGAGCGCACCCGCCCACATCAGCTGCGGACGGCGGTACTCCAACCCCGCGGCCACGGCGGAGAGTTCGTCGAGCACCGGATCCATCGCCGGCGAGTGGAAGGCGTGCGAGACCCGCAGCCGCCGCACCCGGCGACCCCGCTCCCGCCACAGCTCCACGACCGCGTCCACGGCCTCGACCTCACCCGAGATCACCACCGACTCCGGACCGTTGACCGCCGCGACCGAGACGCCCACGACGTCCGCCAGAGCGGCCAGCACCTCCGCCTCCGGCGCGTTGATCGCCGCCATCGCACCGCCGCTCGGCAGCGCCTGCATCAGCCGCGCCCGCGCCGCCACCAGACGGGCCGCGTCCTCCAGCGAGAGCACCCCGGCCACGTAAGCGGCCGCGACCTCACCCACCGAGTGACCCACCACCGCGTCCGGCGTCACACCCACGGCCTGAAGCACCGCCGCGACACCGACCTCGAAGGCGAACAGCCCCGCCTGCGCGTACAACGTCTGGTCCGCCAACGCCGCGTCAACGCCCTCGGCACCGAGCACCACATCCCGCACCGAGATCCCGAGCTCCAGCTCCAGCAGCCCGCACACCCGGTCGAAGGCCTCCGCGAAGACCGCACTGCCCTCGTACAGCCCCCGGCCCATCCCGGTCCACTGCGAACCCTGACCGGCGAAGATCAGGCCGACGCGCGCACCGGCCCGCGCCACCCCCGACACCACCGAGCCCGAGGAAACCCCGGCAGCGAGGCTCTGCAGACCCGACATCAGCTCGCCGCGCTCGGCACCGAGCACGACCGCCCGGTGCTCGAAGGCCGACCGCGTCGTCGCGAGCGACCAGGCGACGTCCGCCGGCTCCAGCTCCGGCCGCAGCGAGACCCACTCGCGCAGCCGGCCCGCCTGAGCCGTCAGACCGTCCGCCGAGCGACCCGAGACCACCCAGGCTCCGGCACCCGACACCACCGGCGCGGTCTCCTGGACGGCCTCAACGCTCTCAGCGGCAGGGGCCTGCTCCAGGATGACGTGCGCGTTGGTGCCGCTCATGCCGAACGCCGACACGCCCGCACGCCGCACCCGGCCGTCGGCCGGCCAGGCCACCTGCTCGGTCAGCAGCCGCACCTCACCCGCCGTCCAGTCCACGTGCGAGGACGGCACCTCGGCGTGCAGGGTCGGCGGCAGCTCCTCGTGCTGCAGGGCGAGGATCATCTTGATCACGCCCGCCACACCGGCGGCCGCCTGGGTGTGGCCGATGTTGGACTTCACCGAGCCGAGCAGCAGCGGCCGGCCCTCCGGCCGCTCCTGGCCGTAGGTGGCGAGCAGCGCCTGCGCCTCGATGGGGTCGCCCAGCGTGGTGCCCGTGCCGTGCGCCTCGACCACGTCGACCTCGGCGGCCGAGAGCCGCGCGTTGGCCAGCGCCGCCCGGATCACGCGCTGCTGCGACGGGCCGTTCGGCGCCGTCAGACCGTTCGACGCACCGTCCTGGTTCACCGCCGACCCGCGCAGCACCGCGAGCACCGGGTGCCCGTTGCGCCGCGCGTCCGACAGCCGCTCGACCACGACCATGCCCGCGCCCTCGGCCCAGCCGGTCCCGTCGGCGTCCTCGGAGAACGCCCGGCACCGGCCGTCGGCCGCCAGGCCCTGCTGCCGTGAGAAGTCGATGAACGTCCCCGGCGTCGCCATCACGGTGACACCGCCGGCCAGCGCCAGCGAGCACTCGCCCGAGCGCACGGCCTGGGCGGCCAGGTGCAGGGCGACCAGCGAGGACGAGCACGCCGTGTCCACCGTCACCGCCGGGCCCTCCAGCCCCAGCACGTACGACACCCGGCCGGAGAGCACGCTCGTCGCGTTCCCGGTCATCACGTGGCCCTCGGACCCGGAGTCACCCTGGCTGGCCAGCGTCACGCCGAACCCGTAGCCCGAGGCGAAGCCACCGGCGAACACGCCGGTCGCGGAGCCGCGCAGGGAAGCGGGGTCGATGCCCGCCCGCTCCAGCGCCTCCCACGAGGTCTCCAGCAGCTGGCGCTGCTGCGGGTCCATGGCCAGCGCCTCGCGCGGGCTGATCCCGAAGAACGCCGCGTCGAACTCGGCCGCGTTCCGCAGGAACGCGCCCGACTGGGTGTACGACGTCCCGGCGCTGCCGCGGTCCGGGTCGTAGAAGCCCTCCAGGTCCCAGCCGCGGTCGGTCGGGAACGCGCCCACCGCGTCACCGCCCGAGGCCAGCAGCTGCCAGAACTCCTCCGGAGTGCCCGCGCCGCCGGGGAAGCGGCAGGCCATGCCGACGATCGCCAGCGGCTCGTCCGCCGTGGCGGCGGCCGCCACGGCGACCACCGGTGCGGCGTCCGCGACCTTGCCGGTCAGTTCGCCGCGCAGGAACTCGGCGAGGACCACCGGGGTGGGGTAGTCGAACACCAGCGTGGCGGGCAGCCGGATGCCGGTGGCGGCGCCCAGCCGGTTGCGCAGCTCGACGGCGGTCAGCGAGTCGAAGCCGAGGTCCTTGAACGCGCGCCGGTCCTCGACCGCGTCGGCGGAGGCGTGCCCCAGCACGACCGCGACCTCGGCCCGCACCACGTCGGTGAGCACCCGCTCCTGCTCGGCCCGGCTCAGCCCGGCCAGTCGGTGCGCCAGCTCGCCCTCCGTGCGGACCACGGCCGTGGCCTCGCCGGCCGCGGCCAGCTGGCGGATCTCGGGCAGGTCGCGGACCAGCGGCCGCTTCGGCAGGTCCGCCGCGCCCGGTCCGGAGGCCAGCTGCGCCCAGTCCACGTCCATCACGGTGACGAGGGCGTCCGGGCCCTCCAGCGCCTCGCCCAGGGCTCGGGCGGCGAGCTGCGGGTCCATCGCCGGCATCGGACCGCGCTTGACCCGGGCCTGCACCACGCTGTTGGACTCGGCCATGCCACCGCCGGCCCACGCGCCCCACGCCACGGTGAGCGCGGCCAGGCCGCGGCTGCGCCGGTTCTCGGCGAGGGCGTCGAGGAAGGCGTTGGCGGCCGCGTAGTTGCCCTGGCCGGCGGCTCCCAGCGTCGAGGAGATCGAGGAGAACAGGACGAACGCGTCCAGGTCCAGGCCGGCGGTGAGCTCGTCCAGGTGGACCGCGCTCGCCGCCTTCGCGGCCAGCACCGTCTCCAGACGGGACACCGACAGCCGGTCGACCACGCCGTCGTCCAGGACGGCGGCGGTGTGCAGCACCGAGGACAGCGCCGGGCCGCTCTTGCCGATCCAGGCCACCAGCCCGGCCAGCGCCGCCCGGTCGGTCACGTCGCAGGCGACGATCTCGACCGCGGAGCCGGCCGTCGCGAGCTCGGCCGCCAGGGCCGCCGCGCCCTTCGCGGCGGGACCGGAACGGCTGGTGAGCACCAGCCGCCCGGCGCCGCGCCCGGTCAGCCACCGGGCCACGTGCCCGGCGATCGCACCCGTGCCACCGGTGATCAGCACGCTGCCGCGCGGCGTCCACGCACCCTTGCCGCGGAGCTGCGAGGCCCGCGTGAGCCGGCGGCCGAGGATCCCGGCGGACCGGATCGCGACCTCGTTCTCGCCGCAGCCGGCGAGCACCGCGACGAGGCGCGCACCGGCGCGCTCGTCGAGCGTCTCGGGAAGGTCGATCAGGCCGCCCCAGCGGTCGGGGTGTTCCAGGCCGACGACCCGGCCGAGGCCCCACACCAGCGCCTGCACCGGGTTGGCCAGGGCCTCGCCAGGGCCGGCCGCCACCGCGCCGCGGGTGGCCGCCCACAGCGGGGCGGCGATCCCGGCGTCACCCAGCGCCTGGACGAGCGCCAGGGTGGCCGCCATGCCCGCGGTCACCGCCGGGTGCTCCGGCAGCGGCGTCTCGTCCAGCGCCAGCAGCGACAGCACACCGGCGACGGCGGAAGGCTCCACCGCCGCACCCAGCAGCGCGGCCACCTCGGCCCGGTCCACGGGTCCGGCCGGAACCGTCACCTCGACCACCTCGGCACCACGACCGGCCAGCGCGGAGACGTACGGCCGCCCGTCCGTTCCGGCCGGCACGACCGTCACCCACGTGCCCGACAGCACCCGCGCGTCGGGCTCGGTGACGGCCGACCAGGCGGTCCGGTAGCGCCAGTTCGCGGTCAGCGACCGGTCCAGCTCCCGGCGCCGCCACGACGCCAGCGCCGGCAGCACCTCGTTGAACGGACGACCGCCGTCCACGGCCAGCGTGTCGGCCAGCTGGGTCAGGTCCCCGCCCTCGACGGCCGCCCAGAACCGGGCCTCCGCCTCGGTGCTCGCACCGTCCCCACCGGCGACCGGCATCGCCAGCAGGCCCTCCGGCCAGAACCGCTGGTGGCGGAACGCGTAGGTGGGCAGCTCGACCGGCGTACCGGTCGGCAGCACCGAACTCCACTCCACCGCGGCGCCGTTGACGAAGGCCCGGGCGAGCCCGCCGACCAGGCCGGTCACGCCCTGGTCGTCGCGCCGCTGGAGCGGGACGAAGACGGGCTCCTCGCTCCCGATGCCGGCCACGGCGTCGGGGCCCAGCGAGGACAGCGACCCGTCGGGGCCGACCTCGATGAACACCGAGACACCCTGCTCGGCGAGCGCGGCGACGGCGTCGGCGAACCGCACCGCCCTGCGCGTCTGCGCCGGCCAGTAGCCCGCCTCGCACTCGGTCACCAGCTCACCGGTGAGCGCACCCGCCCACATCATGTTCGGACGCCCGTGGTCCAACCCGGCCGCGACGGAACCGAGTTCGTCGAGCACCGGGTCCATCGCCGGCGAGTGGAAGGCGTGCGAGACCCGCAGCCGCCGCACCCGGCGACCCCGCTCCCGCCACAGCTCCACCACCGCGTCGACGGCCTCGACCTCACCCGAGATCACCACCGACTCCGGACCGTTGACCGCCGCGATCACCGCCCCCGGCAGCTCGGCCAGGGTCGCGACGACGTCCGCCTCGGGAGCGTTGATCGCCGCCATCGCGCCACCACTGGGCAGCGCCTGCATCAGCCGCGCCCGCGCCGCCACCAGACGGCAGGCGTCCGGCAGCGAGAGCACCCCGGCCACGTAAGCGGCCGCGACCTCACCCACCGAGTGACCCACCACCGCGTCCGGCGTCACACCCACGGCCTGCAACACCGCCGCGACACCGACCTCGAAGGCGAACAACCCCGCCTGCGCGTACAACGTCTGGTCCGCCAGCGTCTCGTCGACACCCTCGGCACCGAGCACCACGTCCCGCACCGAGATCCCGAGCTCCAGCTCCAGCAGCCCGCACACCCGGTCGAACGTCTCCGCGAACACCGGGCTGCCCTCGTACAGCCCCCGGCCCATGCCGGTCCACTGCGAACCCTGACCCGCGAAGATCAGACCCACCCGGGCATCCGCACGGGCCACCCCCGACACCACGGCGCCGGAGGACACCCCGGCAGCGAGGCTCTGCAGACCCGACATCAGCTCGTCGCGCTCGGCACCGAGCACGACCGCCCGGTGCTCGAAGGCCGACCGCGTCGCGGCCAGCGACCAGGCGACGTCCGCCGGCTCCAGCTCCGGCCGCAGCGAGACCCACTCGCGCAGCCGGCCCGCCTGAGCCGTCAGACCGTCGGCCGAGCGACCCGAGACCACCCAGGCGCCGGCAGCCGACACCACCGGCGTCCCGGCGCGCACCTCGGCGGGCTCGGCGGCCGGGGCCTCCTCCACGATGACGTGGGCGTTGGTGCCGCTGATGCCGAAGGCCGACACACCCGCCCGGCGCGGACGCCCGTTGGCGGGCCACGGCACGGACTCGGTCAGCAGCTTGACGTCGCCGGCCGTCCAGTCGACGTGCGAGGACGGCACCTCGGCGTGCAGGGTCCGCGGCAGCCGCTCGTTCTGCAGCGCCAGCACCATCTTGATGACGCCCGCCACACCGGCGGCCGCCTGGGTGTGCCCGATGTTGGACTTCACCGACCCCAGCCACAGCGGGCCGTGGCCGCCGCGCTCCTGGCCGTAGGTGGCCAGCAGCGCCTGCGCCTCGATCGGGTCGCCCAGCGTCGTCCCCGTCCCGTGCGCCTCCACCACGTCCACGTCCGCGGCGGTCAGCCGGCCACTGGCCAGCGCCGCCCGGATCACCCGCTGCTGCGACGGCCCGTTCGGCGCCGACAGGCCGTTGGACGCACCGTCCTGGTTGATCGCGGAACCACGGATCACCGCGAGCACCTTGTGCCCGTTGCGCTGCGCGTCGGACAGCCGCTCGACCACGAGCACCCCCGCGCCCTCGGCCCAGCCGGTCCCGTTCGCCTCCTCGGAGAACGCCCGGCACCGGCCGTCGGCCGCCAGGCCCTGCTGGCGCGAGAACTCGACGAAGGAGAACGGCGTCGCCATCACGGTGACACCGCCGGCCAGCGCGAGCGAGCACTCGCCCGAGCGCACGGCCTGGGCGGCCAGGTGCAGGGCGACCAGCGACGACGAGCACGCCGTGTCCACCGTCACCGCCGGGCCCTCCAGGCCCAGCACGTACGACACCCGGCCGGAGAGCACGCTGGTCGAGTTGCCGGTCATCAGGTGACCCTCGACGCCCGAGCCGTCCTGGCCCGTCAGCGCCATGCCGATGGCGTAGCCCGAGCCGAAGCCGCCGGCGAACACGCCGGTCGCGGAGCCGCGCAGGGACGCCGGGTCGATGCCGGCCCGCTCCAGCGCCTCCCACGAGGTCTCCAGCATCAGCCGCTGCTGCGGGTCCATCGCCAGCGCCTCGCGCGGGCTGATCCCGAAGAAGCCGGCGTCGAACTCCGCCGCGCCGCGCAGGAAGGCGCCCGACTGGGTGGACGAGGTGCCGGAGGTCTCCCCGTCCGGGTCGAAGAACCCGTCCAGGTCCCAGCCGCGGTCGGTCGGGAACCCGCCCACCGCGTCGCCGCCCGAGGCCAGCAGCTCCCAGAACTCCTCCGGAGTGCCCGCACCGCCGGGGAAGCGGCAGGCCATGCCGACGATCGCCAGCGGCTCGTCCACGACCGGAGCCGCGACCGCGGCCGCCGGGGCGACGGCCTCGGCCGGCTGCTCCCCGACCAGTTCGCCGCGCAGGAACTCGGCGAGGGCCACCGGGGTCGGGTAGTCGAACACCAGCGTGGCGGGCAGCCGCAGCCTGGTGGCCGCGTTCAGCTGGTTGCGCAGCTCGACCGCGGTCAGCGAGTCGAAGCCCAGGTCCTTGAACGCCTGCCGGGCCTGCACCATGTCCACCGAGGAGTGGCCCAGGACGGCCGCGGCCTCGGCCCGGACGACGTCGGTGAGCACCCGGTCCTGCTCGGCCCGGCCCAAACCGGCCAGGCGGCGCGCCAGTTCGCCGTCGCTGCGCGTCGTCTCGCCGGCGCCGGCGCGTTCGGCGGCCAGCCGGCGGATCTCGGGCATGTCGCGCACCAGCGGCATGTCCAGCACGTCCGCCGTGCCCGGCGCCGAGCCCAGCTGCCGCCAGTCGACGTCCATCACCGTGACGACGGGCTCCGGGCCCTCCAGCGACTCGGCCAGCGCGCGCACGGCCAGCTGCGGGTCCATCGGCGGCATGGGGATCCGGCGCATGCGCGACCGGATCGCCTCGTTGGACTCCGCCAGACCGCCGCCGCCCCACAGGCCCCAGGCCACCGACAGACCGGCCAGGCCGCGGCTGCGCCGGTTCTCGGCGAGGGCGTCGAGGAAGGCGTTGGCGGCGGCGTAGTTGCCCTGGCCCGGGCCGCCCAGCGTGGAGGCTGCCGACGAGAAGAGGACGAACGCGTCCAGGTCCAGGCCGGCGGTGAGCTCGTCCAGGTGGACCGCGCTCGCCGCCTTCGCGGCCAGCACCGTCGCCAGACGGGACACCGACAGCCGGTCCACGACACCGTCGTCCAGGACGGCGGCGGTGTGCAGCACCGAGGACAGCGCCGGACCGCTCTCGCCGATCCAGGCCACCAGCCCGGCCAGCGCCGCCCGGTCCGTCACGTCACACGACACGACGTCCACCCGGGTGCCCCGCGCGGCCAGCTCCGCGACCGTCGCCGCGACTCCCGCCGCCGCCGGACCGGAACGACCGGTCAGGACCAGCCGCTCCGCACCACGCCCGGCCAGCCAGCGCGAGACGTGCCCGGCGATGGCGCCGGTGCCGCCCGTGATCAGCACGCTGCCGCGCGGCGACCAGCTCTCCTCGGCGCCGCGCTGCGGCACCCGCGAGAGCCGGCGGCCGAGGATCCCGGCCGTCCGGATCGCGACCTGGTCCTCACCGCAGCCGGCCAGCACCGCCACCAGGCGCGCACCGGCGCGCTCGTCGAGCGTCTCGGGAAGGTCGATCAGACCGCCCCAGCGCTCCGGGTGCTCCAGGCCGACGACCCGGCCCAGACCCCAGACCTGCGCCTGCACCGGGTTGGCCAGCGCCTCACCCGAACCGGCCGCCACCGCGCCGCGGGTGGCCAGCCAGAGCGGGGCGGCGATCCCGGCGTCACCCAGCGCCTGGACCAGGCCCAGCGTCGACGCCAGGCCCGCGGCCACCACCGGGTGCTCCGGCAGCGGCGTCTCGTCCAGCGCCAGCAGCGACAGCACACCGGCGACGCCGGCCGGCTCCACCGCCGCACCCAGCAGCGCGGCCACCTCGGCCCGGTCCACGACCCCGGACGGGACCTCGACCACGACCACCTCGGCACCACGACCGGCCAGCGCGGAGACGTACGGCCGCCCGTCCGTTCCGGCCGGCACGACCGTCACCCACGTGCCCGAGAGGACACGCGCGTCGGGCTCGGCGATCGCCGCCCAGTTCACCCGGTAGCGCCAGCCGGCGGCAACCGAGCGGTCCAGCTCCCGGCGCCGCCAGGACGCCAGCGCCGGCAGCACCTCGTTGAACGGACGACCGCCGTCCACGGCCAGCGTGTCGGCCAGCTGGGTCAGGTCCCCGCCCTCGACGGCCGCCCAGAACCGGGCCTCCGCCTCGGTGCTCGCACCGTCCCCACCGACGGCCGACCCCGCCGAGGTCGGCAGCGCCAACACGCCCTGCGGCCAGTACCGCTGGTGCCGGAAGGCGTAGGTGGGCAGGCCCACCCGCTCACCGGCGGGCAGCACCACGCGCCAGTCCACGGTGGCGCCCTGGACGAAGGCTTCGGCGAGCGAGGTGACCAGGCGCTGCGCACCACCGTCGTCACGCCGCAGGGTGCCGCAGACGGCGGCGGGCACCGCGCCCGGGCCGGCCTCCTGGGCCACCTCTTCGAGGGTGTCGTTCATCGCGCCCAGCAGCACCGGGTGCGGGGTGACCTCCACGAACACCTGGTAGTTCTGGCTCGCCAGGGTCCGGACCGCCCCGTCGTAGTGCACGGTGGCCCGCAGGCTGGCGTACCAGTAGGCGGCGTCCAGCTCCTCGCCGGTCAGGGTCTCGCCCGTCATCGCCGAGACCATCG
>NZ_JBHXTG010000087.1:27443-35943 GCF_042677465.1 Kitasatospora sp. NPDC127111 | reverse complement strand
ATGACGGCTTCGGTGCGCAGGGGGTTGATCTCGGAGACGGCGCCGACGAGGGTGGTCTTGCCCACGCCGAAGCCGCCGGCGACGACGATCTTCGCCGAGGTCGTGGCGCGGGTGGCTCCGTTAGAGCTTGCGAAGTCCACTGAGGACCCTTTCGAGCAGCGTGACGTCGGGCGTTCCGCCCGACTCGCCCGCGGCGGCGGGCTGGTGGATGGCGACGAGGCCGGCCTCGGCCAGGTCGGCCACGAGGATGCGGGCGACACCGAGCGGCACGCCGGCCAGTGCGGAGATCTCCGCGATGGACTTGACCTCACGGCAGAGGTTCACGATCCGGGCGTGCTCGGGCAGCAGGCCACCGCTCCGCTCGGCGGAGCCGGTGGTCGAGATCAGCGCCTCGATGGCGAGCTGGTACCGGGGCCGGGTGCGGCCTCCGGTCATCGCGTACGGGCGGACCAGCGGCTGCTGCTCGTAGCCGTCGGACTGCTGCCCGCCGTAGCCGCTGCCGTACCCGTTGCCGTACGGGCCGGCGGGTGTCGAAGGCGGGGTCATGGGTCCTCCTTGTGCTGCAGCCTTGGGCAGCCGGTTCCAGCTGGGGCGATGCCAGCTGAGGCGAGATCAGCTGCCTGAGGGTAGCTGAGGGTGAGGCGCCGGGCCTGGTCGGGTCAGACCCGGCGGGGAGGTGGGACGGGTGGTGTTGCCGCTCAGGGCACTCAGTGCAGGAGACTGCCCTGGAGTTCTGCGCGGAGTGCGGGGGTGAGGACGGCGCCGGCGCGGTCGACCAGGAGGGCCATCTCGTAGCCGACCAGGCCGATGTCGGAGTCCGGCGAGGCGAGTACGGCGAGGGCGGAGCCGTCGCTGATGGCCATCAGGAAGAGGAAGCCGCGCTCCATCTCGACGACGGTCTGGTTGACCTCGCCGCCCTCGAAGATCCGGCTGGCGCCGGAGGTGAGGGAGGTGAGGCCGGAGGCGACCGCGGCGAGCTGGTCGGCGCGGTCCCGCGGGAAGCCCTCGGACATGCACAGCAGGAGACCGTCCGCGGAGACCACCACCGTGTGCGACACCCCGGGGGTGTTGTCCACGAAATTGGTGATCAGCCAGTTCAGGTTCTGAGCGGCCTGGCTCATCTGATTCAACTCAACGCTCCTGATGCTCTGCGCCGTTACCGTCGGTGCGACCCCCGAAACTATCGAACCCGGGCTGCTGGGCACCATGCTGGAAGCCCGTCTGGTTGCCCTGGCCCGGCTGGCCGGACGCCTGTTCGGCACCCGCCCGGCGGCCCTGCTGGATGCCGCGGCGCAGGTTGGTCAGCCGGCCGCGCACCTCCTCGGGCGCCCGGGAGACCTGCGGACCGGTCAGCGGCGACGCCTCGGCGGTGCCGGAGACCAGGTTGGCCTGCGGCGTCCGCCGGGGGAGGCCGGACATGGTCACGCCGTTGGTCGAGGGCTCGCGGACCTGCTCGGCCCGGCGCCAGCGCTCGTCGTTGGCCGACGGACGCCACGGCGCCTCGCCCTGGCCGCCCTGGCCGGGCTGGGGTGCCTGGGCCTGAGGGGCCTGCGCCTGGACCGCCTGCTGCGGCTGGGCCTGCGGGGCCTGCTCCTGGAAGCCGGGCGCGGTGGTACCGGGCCGGCGCGGCTGGTACTGCTGCGACTGGGCCTGCTGGCCCGGCTGGCCGTTCTCGCGGTACCAGGACTGCTCGGCCGACTCGAAGCCGGGCGCACCGCCGTGGGACGGGCCGGTCGGCAGCGCCATCGGCTCCTGCCGGACCTGCTCCGGGCGGGCCTGCTCCGGCCGGGCGGCCGGGTTCGGCAGGACCGGCTCGACCAGGCCGAGGCCCAGCGGGTCACGCGGATCGATCTCGCTGGCCTCGAAGCGCGGCCGGGCGAACTCCGCGGTGCTCTCCATCGGCGCCGGCTCGGCCGACGGCAACGGCTGCGGCAGCTGCTGCGGCTGGCCCTGCGGCCCCGCCTGCTGCGGCACCTGCGGGGGCTGGCCCTGCTGCGGCGCGTCCGGGCCGGGGCGCTGCGGACGGCGCTGCTGGCCCTGGCCGGCCGGGCCCTGCGGGGCCTGGCGGCGCTGCGGGAGGCCGTCCTGCGGACGGTTGCCCGGGCGGGCGCCCTGCGGCGCACCCGGACGGCCGGCCTGGTCGGCCCAGCCGTGCTGGGGCTGCTCGCCGGTCCGGGTGCCCGGACCGCCGTCGAAGCCGTCGTTGGGGCGCGGACGCTCCTGGCCGGGGCGGCGGCCGTCGGCCGGCCGGCCCGGGCCGGGCTGCGGGGCGCCCGGCTGCTGCTGGCCGCGGCGCGGCAGCGTGCCGCCGCCCTGCGGCGGGCCCTGGCGGCCCGGGCCGCGCTGCGGCAGGCCGCCCTGCTGCCCCTGCTGCCCCTGCTGGCCCTGCTGGGGCTGGCCGTTGCGGCCGGGGGGCGGGGTCTCGCGCAGCGACTGGCCGACCTGCCGGGTCGGCAGACCGCCACCGGCACGGCCACCCGGGCCACCGGGAGCACCCGGCGCACCGGGGCCGCCCTGGGGACCGGGGCCGCCCTGGCCGAGCTGCGGACGGCCCTGCGGGGCACCGCCTGCCTGGCCCTGGCCGAGCGCGGCGGGACCGCCGCGGCCGGCGCCCTGGCCGCCGGGCACCTGGCGCTGCTGGCGCGGCGTCGGGGCGACCCCGCGCTGCTGCTTGGCCTGCGCCGGGCCGGGCCGGCCGGCGCCGCGGCGGTCGGCGGAGTTGGTGACGTCCACCGGGAGCATGACGAGCGCGGTGGTGCCGCCGGAGTCGCTGGGGCGCAGCTGGATCCGGATGCCGTGACGCAGGGACAGGCGGCCGACCACGAAGAGGCCCATGCGGCGGGAGACGGAGACGTCCACCGTCGGCGGGTTGGCGAGGCGCTCGTTGATGTCGGCGAGGTCGTCGGGGCTGAGGCCGATACCGGTGTCGTGGATCTCGACCAGCACCCGGCCGTCCGGCAGCGCGTGGCCGGTGACCCGGACGCGGGTCTGCGGGCTGGAGAACGAGGTGGCGTTCTCGAGCAGCTCGGCGAGCAGGTGGACGAGGTCGTTGACGACGCGGCCGGCGACCTCGGCGGACGGCACCGCGGCGAGTTCGATGCGCTCGTACTGCTCCACCTCGGAGGCGGCGGCGCGGAGCACGTCGACCAGCGGGACGGGGCGGGTCCAGCGGCGGCCCGGGTCCTCACCGGCGAGGACGAGGAGGTTTTCGCCGTTGCGGCGCATGCGGGTCGCGAGGTGGTCCAGCTTGAAGAGGTTCGCCAGCTGGTCCGGGTCGGCCTCGCGGCTCTCCAGCTCGGAGATGAGCGACAGCTGGCGCTGGATGAGGCCCTGGCTGCGGCGCGACAGGTTGGTGAACATCGCGTTGATGTTGCCGCGGAGGAGGGCCTGCTCGGCGGCGAGGCGGACGGCCTCGCTGTGCACCATGTCGAAGGCGTGCGCCACGTGGCCGATCTCGTCGGTGGAGTCGACGGCGACGGGCTCGACGGTGACGTCGACGTCGTGCGGGTCGTTCTCGGAGAGCGTCTTGACCAGCTCGGGCAGCCGCCGCTCGGCGACGTCCTCGGCCGCGGCCTGCAGACGGGTCAGCGAGCGCACCATCGAGCGGGCGATCAGACCGGCGCCACCGAGGGCGACGAGCAGCACCAGCGCGACGGCGGCACCGATGATCAGCGCGTCGGTGTCGGCCTGGGACTGCAGGTCCTGGGCCTTGCCGTCGAGGTCCTCGATCAGCTTGGCCTCGATCCGGCGCTCGGCCGTGATCTTGGCGGTGATCTTCTCGTACCAGTCCTTGTAGGAGACCGGCTCGGTCTGGTGGATGCCGCTCTGCTGGAGGATCGAGCGCGCGTAGCGGTCGGCGTCGGCGACGACGTTGTTGTAGCTGAGCTGGCCGCGCAGGTTGTCCAGGTCGTGCGAGGTGTAGATGTTGTTGAAGCTCGTCAGCGCGTTGTCGTAGGACGTGCGCAGGCGGATGCCGAAGGACTCGTCGCTCAGGCTGAGGTCGGGGGTCCGGTTCGCGAGCGCGGCGCTGATCAGCGCGCGCTGCTGCGAGGTGGCGTTCTTGGCCAGCGAGAACTGCTGGAGCGCGCGGGTGGCGCGGACCAGGTCCTTGTTGTTGGACGCGAGGGCGATGTCCTGGGAGATCGACAGCAGGTCTCGGATGATCACGTCGTAGGCGGTGATCGTGGCCTGGATGTTCTGGTTGTTCTGGTACGGGTTGCCGCGGGCGTCCGAGATCGAGTTCAGGTCGCGGCGGATCTGGAAGAGCAGCGCCTTGCCGCCGGAGAGTTCGAGGTTCTCGAACTTGTCGGAGGACGCGGTGAACGTGCGGTTCAGGTCGTCGGTGATCTTGCGCGCCGCGACGATGTCGTCGTCGAGCGGCTTCTGCGGGTCCTGGGTGATCGGGCCGGCGCTGATGTCGCGCTCGTTCTGCAGCGCGTCGGCGAGGTTGGTCGCCTTCTTGGCCAGGTCGGAGAGGTTCGCCATCTGGGCCAGCTGCTGCGAGGCCTCGAGCGAGGCCTGGATGCGCAGGCCACCGAGGACGAGCGCCACCATGACGGGGAGCGCGAGCAGGGCGATCAGACGGGTGCGGATCCGCCAGTTGCGCATCGCGAGCCGGCTGACACCCGTGGCGCGCCGCCGGGTGAGGGACTTGCGCAGCTTGTCCCGGGCGGACTTCCGGTCCTGCTGGCCGTCGTCCTCCGGGCGGCCGCCCGCGTCGGGCGCCGGCCCGGTCGGCCCGCCGGGCACCGCCGCCTGCTGGGGGGCTGCCACGGGCTCACGCGACTCCGGGTCACCCGCGGCGCCGCTACCCCTTTTGAAACGTCCCTGCACTGGCGTCGCAACCTCTGGACCGGGCGTCCTGCCGCGTCGCCGCGGCCTGGACGGTGTCGAGTTTCCATCCGCACCCCGGCCGGTCCGGGAGAGCGGGTCACCGGGGTGGACTACTCCCTACCCACGGTCCGTGGCATTCCAGCACAGCCGGGGAATCCCAACAAGGGCCGCCGAGCCTCACCGGGCGGCGCTACCGACCGCGCGCGGGACTTCACTGACTGTGCGGTAACCGGAGTGGAATACCGCCCTTTTCGGACACTCGCCGGATACATGCCAAGCCGACCCGAGATCAACTGGACGAGTAGACCTTCCCGAATGTCCGAAATATCCGTTATGCCGAGAAAACCTGATGCGGCGACATGTCGGATAAAAGAGAATTTCTCTTCAATTTGTGAGCAAAATCACAGGCCAATGTGTAGCTTTGGTCACGGTGGCTGTGGAAAGAGATCCGTAATCTGGCTGCATCCGGAGCACGGCCCCGATCAGCCTGCCCAGAATCTCCCCGAATCACTCAGGCCCGGCGCCGGTCCATGCCGACGCGCCGGCCACGACCGCGAGGTGCTGACGAGATGTCCCAGGCGAAGAAGGCCACCAAGTCCACGCTCACCTGCCGTTCCACGGCGAACCCGCGCCGGACGACGCTGGCCTCGGTCGAGGACTTCAGCAAGATCCCGGGCGCCCGCAAGCCCGAGGACGTGGTGACGTACGCCACCCAGCTGCCGACCAACACCGCCAACCCGCGCCGCACCAAGCTGATGGTCGCTCCGGTGGTCGCCGTTCCGCAGGACTGACCCGCACCGCGCTCCGGGGCGCCGTGGCCGCACCGCGAGGTGCCGCCGCGGCGCCCCGGCGTTTCGGCCGCGGCGCGCCCGTCGACACGAGCCGGGCGGAACCGCGCTGAACAGGGGCAAAGCGGTCAGGCGGGGGCCCGCGCGATAGCCTGGTTGACGATTGAGCGGGGCCGGGCCCGAGGGGTTCGGCGCCCACCAGCGCCCGGGCGCGCCCCGGGCGGCCGACGAAGCGAGGGGTAGCCCAGCCGTGCGCATTGCCAGGTTTTCCGTCCGGGAAGGGAGCCCTGCCGCCGGCAGCGTCTCCTTCGGCGTGGTCGAGGGGGATCCCGCCAAGCCCGAGTCTCTGGTCGTCCACGCGCTGGCCGGCCACCCGTTCGGGCAGCCCCAGCCGACCGGCGAGAGCTACCGGTTCCAGGACGTCCGGCTGCTCAGCCCGATGCTGCCGAACAAGATCGTCGCGGTCGGCCGCAACTACGCGGCGCACGCGGCCGAGCTCGGCAACGACGTCCCGGACGTTCCGCTCACCTTCTTCAAGCCGTCCACCTCGGTGATCGGTCCGACCGAGTCGATCGCCTACCCGCCGTTCTCCTCGGAGGTCCACCACGAGGCCGAACTGGCCGTGGTGATCGGCCGGATGTGTCGCGAGGTCCCGCTGGACCGGGTGCCCGAGGTGATCCTCGGCTACACCTGCGCCAACGACGTGACGGCGCGCGACGTCCAGCAGCGCGAGGGCCAGTGGGCCCGGGCCAAGGGCTTCGACACCGCCTGCCCGCTGGGCCCGTGGATCGAGACCGACCTCGACCCGGCCGACCTGGCGGTCACCTGCACGGTCAACGGCGAGCTGCGGCAGACCGGCCGCACCTCCCTGATGGTCCGCTCGGTCGCCGAGCTGATCGTCCACATCTCCGAGGCCATGACGCTGCTGCCCGGCGACGTCATCCTCACCGGCACACCCGCTGGGGTGGGCCCGCTCAACGTCGGCGACGAGGTCGCCGTCTCCATCGAAGGCATCGGCACTCTCACCAACAAGGTGATCAAGCGTGGTTAACACCGCCGCGAACCCGGACGTCCGGGTCCGCTTCTGTCCCTCCCCGACCGGCAACCCGCACGTGGGCCTGGTCCGTACGGCTCTCTTCAACTGGGCCTTCGCCCGCCACAACGGCGGCACGCTGGTCTTCCGGATCGAGGACACCGACTCCGCCCGCGACTCCGAGGAGTCGTACGACCAGCTGCTCGACGCCATGAAGTGGCTCGGCTTCGACTGGGACGAGGGCCCGGAGATCGGCGGCCCGCACGCGCCGTACCGGCAGTCGCAGCGCATGGACATCTACGCCGACGTCGCCCGCCGCCTGCACGAGGCCGGCCACGCCTACCACTGCTACTGCTCCACCGAGGAGCTGGACGCCCGCCGCGAGGCCGCCCGCGCGGCCGGCAAGCCCTCCGGCTACGACGGCCACTGCCGGGACCTGACCGACGACCAGGTCGCCGTCTTCAAGCTGGAGAAGCGCGAGCCGATCCTGCGCTTCCGGATGCCTGACCGCACCATCACCTTCGACGACCTGGTGCGCGGCACGCTCACCTTCGAGCCGGAGAACGTGCCCGACTACGGCATCGTCCGGGCGAACGGCGCGCCGCTGTACACCCTGGTCAACCCGGTGGACGACGCCCTGATGGGCATCACCCACGTGCTCCGCGGCGAGGACCTGCTCTCCTCCACCCCGCGTCAGATCGCGCTGTACGCGGCCCTGGCCGAGATCGGCGTCGGCAACGGCACCACCCCGCGCTTCGGCCACCTGCCGTACGTGATGGGCGAGGGCAACAAGAAGCTCTCCAAGCGCGACCCGCAGGCCTCGCTCAACCTCTACCGCGAGCGCGGCTTCATCCCCGAGGGCCTGCTCAACTACCTGTCGCTGCTCGGCTGGTCGCTCTCCGCGGACGACGACATCTTCACCGTGGAGCAGCTGGTCGAGGCGTTCGACATCGCCGACGTCAACGCCAACCCGGCCCGCTTCGACCTGAAGAAGTGCGAGCACATCAACGCCGAGCACCTGCGCAGGCTCGCGCCGGAGGACTTCGTCCGGCGCCTGGTGCCGTACCTGCAGGCCCCCGGCCTGCTGCCGGCCGAGCCGACCGCCGAGCAGCTGGAGCTGCTGGCCAAGGTGGCCCCGCTCACCCAGGAGCGGATGGTCGTGCTGAGCGAGATCGTCAACATGGCGGGCTTCCTCTTCGTCGCCCCCGAGGACTTCGCCCTCGACCCGGACGACGCGGCCAAGGTGCTCACCGCGGACGCCCGTCCGGTGCTGGAGGCCAGCATCAAGGCCCTGGAGGCGCTGCCGGAGTTCACCCCGGAGCCGATCCAGGCCGCGCTGCGCGAGGCGCTGGTGGACGGGCTGGGCATCAAGCCCAAGTTCGCCTTCACGCCGCTGCGGGTGGCCGTCACGGGCCGCCGGGTCTCGCCGCCGCTGTTCGAGTCGATGGAGCTGCTCGGCCGCCCCGAGACGCTGCGCCGGCTGACCGCCGCCCTGGACGCCGTACCGGCCTCCTGAGCCCCGCCGCGGGCGGCCGCGGGCCCGGTTCTGACCTGGCTCGCAGCCGCCCCGGCCACTGCCTGGGGTTATCGATTTTGGAGCCAGGCCAGACGTCGGGTAATGTTCTTTCTGCGCCGCCCGGGAGGGAACGGACGAGGGAGCGAAACCCCCGCCGGTTCCGAACGAGAGGCGCAACGCCTGAGAAGAGCTCGCAAGGGTTCAACTCTGGTGGGGTATGGTGTAATTGGCAGCACGAGTGATTCTGGTTCATTTAGTCTAGGTTCGAGTCCTGGTACCCCAGCGCAGTACCCGCAAGACCAGCAGTACCGCAGGACAAGAGAAGATCAA
>NZ_JBHXTG010000087.1:27051-27344 GCF_042677465.1 Kitasatospora sp. NPDC127111 | reverse complement strand
AGCCCCCGTTGTGTAGCGGCCTAGCACGCTGCCCTCTCACGGCAGTAGCGCCGGTTCGAATCCGGTCGGGGGTACTGATCCCGCAAGGGATCGCCTGGAAAGCCCCCGTTGTGTAGCGGCCTAGCACGCTGCCCTCTCACGGCAGTAGCGCCGGTTCGAATCCGGTCGGGGGTACTGATCCCGCAAGGGATCGCCAGGAAGCCCCCGTTGTGTAGCGGCCTAGCACGCTGCCCTCTCACGGCAGTAGCGCCGGTTCGAATCCGGTCGGGGGTACCAGAGCACGAAGCCGGTGG
>NZ_JBHXTG010000087.1:296-26951 GCF_042677465.1 Kitasatospora sp. NPDC127111 | reverse complement strand
AAGCCCCCGTTGTGTAGCGGCCTAGCACGCTGCCCTCTCACGGCAGTAGCGCCGGTTCGAATCCGGTCGGGGGTACCAGAGCACGAAGCCGGTGGGCTCGCCCCATCGGCCGATTGCTTTGTTGGGGTATGGTGTAATTGGCAGCACGAGTGATTCTGGTTCACTTAGTCTAGGTTCGAGTCCTGGTACCCCAGCCAGAAAAGTACGGCCCCGGTTTTCGCCGGGGCTTTTCGCATTTCCAGGGCCGGAAAAACCGGAAGGGCCCCGCTCGGTGATCGAGCGGGGCCCTTCCGGTGCGTGGCGGGTCAGCCGCGGCGGAGCGCCTCGGTCAGGCGGTTGGCGGCCTCGATGATGGCCTGGGCGTGCAGCCGGCCCGGGTGGCGGGTCAGGCGCTCGATCGGGCCGGAGACGGAGACGGCGGCCACCACCCGGTTGGAGGGGCCGCGCACGGGCGCGGAGACGGACGCCACGCCCGGCTCCCGCTCGCCGATCGACTGGGCCCAGCCGCGGCGCCGGACGCCGCTCAGCGCGGTGGCGGTGAAGCGGGCGCCCTGGAGGCCGCGGTGGAGCCGCTCGGGCTCCTCCCAGGCCAGCAGGACCTGGGCGGCCGAGCCGGCCTTCATCGGCAGGGTGCTGCCGACCGGGACGGTGTCCCGCAGGCCGGAGAGCCGCTCGGCGGCGGCTACGCAGATCCGCATCTCGCCCTGCCGGCGGTAGAGCTGTGCGCTCTCGCCGGTGACGTCGCGCAGGTGGGTCAGGACCGGGCCCGCGGTGGCGAGCAGCCGGTCCTCACCCGCCGCGGCGGAGAGTTCGGAGAGACGGGGGCCGAGGATGAAGCGCCCCTGCATGTCCCTGGTGACCAATCGGTGGTGTTCGAGTGCGACGGCGAGTCTGTGGGCCGTGGGGCGCGCCAGACCGGTGGCGGCGACCAGCCCCGCCAACGTGGCGGGGCCCGACTCCAGTGCGCTCAGCACCAGAGCGGCCTTGTCGAGAACGCCGACGCCGCTAGAGTTGTCCATGCCCTAAGACTGCAGTCTCATTCCGCGAGACGCAAGTTCAATCTTCCGCGAAAAGCGCCACTCTGGATGCAGCAGCCCGGGAGACATCCAGGATGCGACCCCGACCGGGCGTCCGCATCGTGGACACCGATCCGGCGTGCAGGTCGCGCGACGCGAGCCTCACAGGGCGGCGACAGTGACCTCGACGACACGAGAAGGCCGGCAACGCGGCCGGCTGGAGGGAATCCGATGGGACGGACACTCGCAGAGAAGGTCTGGGACGACCACGTCGTACGGCGCGCGGAGGGCGAGCCCGACCTGCTCTTCATCGACCTGCACCTGCTCCACGAGGTCACCAGCCCGCAGGCCTTCGACGGTCTCCGGTTGGCCGGGCGCAAGGTCCGCCGGACCGATCTGACGATCGCCACCGAGGACCACAACACCCCGACCCTGGACATCGACAAGCCGATCGCCGACCCGGTCTCCAAGGTCCAGCTGGAGACGCTGCGCCGCAACGCCGCCGAGTTCGGCGTCCGGATCCACTCGCTGGGCGACGTCGAGCAGGGCGTCGTGCACGTGGTCGGCCCGCAGCTGGGCCTGACCCAGCCCGGCACCACCGTGGTCTGCGGTGACTCCCACACCTCCACCCACGGTGCGTTCGGCGCGCTGGCGTTCGGCATCGGCACCAGCCAGGTGGAGCACGTCCTGGCCACCCAGACGCTGCCGCTGGCGCCCTTCAAGACCATGGCGATCACCGTCGAGGGCGAGCTGCCCGAGGGCGTCACCGCCAAGGACCTGATCCTGGCGATCATCGCCAAGATCGGTACCGGCGGCGGCCAGGGCTACGTCCTGGAGTACCGGGGCTCCGCCATCCGCAGCCTCTCCATGGAGGCCCGGATGACCATCTGCAACATGTCGATCGAGGCCGGTGCCCGGGCCGGCATGATCGCCCCCGACCAGACCACCTTCGACTACCTGCGGGGCCGTCCGCACGCCCCGGAGGGCGAGGACTGGGACGCCGCGGTCGCGTACTGGAAGACCCTGGTCACCGACGAGGACGCGGTCTTCGACCACGAGATCTTCATCGACGCGAACGAGCTGACCCCGTTCGTCACCTGGGGCACCAACCCGGGCCAGGGCGCCCCGCTGGGCGCGAACGTGCCGGACCCGGCCTCCTTCGCCGACCCGCAGGAGCGGATCGCCGCCGAGAACGCCCTCGCCTACATGGGCCTGGAGGCCGGCACCCCGCTGCGCGAGGTCAAGGTCGACGCCGTCTTCGTCGGCTCCTGCACCAACGGCCGGATCGAGGACCTGCGGGCCGCCGCGGCCATCCTGGACGGCCGCGAGGTCGCCGAGGGCGTGCGGATGCTGGTCGTCCCCGGCTCGGTGCGGGTCGCGCTGCAGGCCGTCGAGGAGGGCCTGGACAAGGTGTTCACCGCCGCCGGCGCCGAGTGGCGCCACGCGGGCTGCTCGATGTGCCTGGGCATGAACCCGGACCAGCTGGCCCCGGGCGAGCGCTGCGCCTCGACCTCGAACCGCAACTTCGAGGGCCGCCAGGGCAAGGGCGGCCGCACCCACCTGGTCTCCCCGCAGGTCGCGGCCGCCACCGCCGTCCTGGGCCGACTGGCCGCACCCGCCGATCTCCCGTCCAACGTCGCTGTGGAGGCCTGAGCAGCATGGAGAAGTTCACCACCCACACCGGCCGGGCCGTCCCGCTGCGCCGCAGCAACGTCGACACCGACCAGATCATCCCGGCCCACTGGCTGAAGAAGGTCACCCGTTCCGGTTTCGAGGACGGGCTGTTCGAGGCCTGGCGCAAGGACGAGTCGTTCATCCTCAACCGCCCGGAGCGGCAGGGCGCCACCGTCCTGGTGGCCGGCCCGGAGTTCGGCACCGGTTCCTCCCGTGAGCACGCGGTCTGGGCGCTGCAGAACTACGGCTTCCACGCCGTGATCTCCTCCCGGTTCGCCGACATCTTCCGCGGCAACTCGCTGAAGAACGGCCTGCTCACGGTCGTCCTGCCGCAGGAGACCGTGGACCGGCTCTGGGAGATCACCGAGGCCGACCCGGCGGCCGAGATCACCGTCGACCTGGAGGCCCGCGAGGTGCGCGCCCGGCAGCTCGACGGAACCCCCCTGGCGGCCTCGTTCGAGCTGGACGACAACGTGCGTTGGCGCCTGCTGAACGGCCTGGACGACATCAGCATCACCCTGCAGAACGAGGCGGACATCGCGGCGTTCGAGGCGACCCGGCCGTCGTTCAAGCCGCGCACCCTGCCGGTCGCCTGAGACCGGGGAGTGAACCCGGGACCTCCCGGGGAACAAGCATTCTGACGTTCCGCCGGATGGCCCGTCCCCCCTCGGGGGGGCGGGCCATCCGTCGTTCCGGAGCGCGAGTTCACCTCCCCGGACGGCCCCCGATTGCCGATTTGGCAATGCCGCAGAGGGCCCCGCGCAAGCACAACTGCGGGTAGATGGCACAATCAGTACATGCACCGGCACCATGAACCTCCGTACGCGGGCGGCGAACCCGCGTCACCGGAGTCCACGGGCCGGGGATCCGAACGCCGAATTGACGACCGGCCGGACGCCGCCACCTCGCCTGCTGAGGAGCCGGACGACCCGGAAGTCGCAGCGCTCTACGCGCTTGTGGCCGAGCGGTTGAAGCAAGCTCACGCCCGCGTGCATGCGCTGAACGTGTCTGCCGATGCAAAGACCGCTCTCACCCGACAACTCCTCATCGTCACCGAGACCGCCAAGCGCGATCTTCCGGGGGCGGCAAGGCGGTTGAGTCGCTTTGTGCGGGACCTCGACGAGGGGCGCCCGCCCGTCGGCTGAGGTCGCCGACGCGCAAATCCATTGCGACACTAGGGTGATTCGCGCGTTTGGTAATTGAAAGTCCGCAGATACATACCTAACGTGCGAAATGAACGGATGGAATCATCCGGCGCCCGTTTCCGAAGGGGAAGACGTGAACAAGGCTCAGCTTGTCGAAGCGGTGGCCGAGCAGCTGGGCGGTCGCAAGGCTGCCGCAGAGGCCGTCGACGCAGTGCTCGACACCATGGTCCGCGCCGTCGTGGCCGGTGACCGGGTGTCGGTCACCGGTTTTGGCACCTTTGAGAAGGTGGAGCGCTCCGCGCGCTTCGCCCGCAACCCGCAGACCGGCGAGAAGGTCAAGGTCAAGAAGACCTCGGTGCCCCGCTTCCGTCCCGGCCAGGGCTTCAAGGACCTGGTCAGCGGCAGCAAGAAGCTGCCGAAGGAAGGCCCCTCGGTGAAGAAGGCCCCCAAGGGCTCCCTCACCCCGGGCAAGAGCGGCGTCGCCGCGACCCCGGCCGCCAAGCGCGCCGCCACCAAGCGTGCCGCCACGGCCGCCGCCGCGGCCCCGGCCGCCACCAAGAAGGCCGCCGCCAAGAAGACGGCGACCACCGCCGCCGCCAAGAAGACCACGGCCACCGCCGCCAAGAAGGCGACCGCCACCAAGAAGGCCACCCCGGCCGCGGCGAAGAAGACCGCCGCGACCGCCGCGAAGAAGACCACGGCCGCCGCCAAGAAGACGGCGACCACCGCCGCCGCCAAGAAGACCACGGCCACCGCCGCCAAGAAGGCGACCGCCACGGCCAAGAAGACGGCTCCGGCGAAGAAGACCGCCACCCGCAAGACCACCGCGCGCAAGACCACCGCGAAGTAGTCGCCGGACGGCCTTCCAGAGCCGTGGCGCACCGCCCCCGGGACCCGGGCGGCCGGGCCGCCACGGCTCTTCGGGTTTCCGGGCGGCTTCCGGGCGCGCGGTCGCGCCGCCGGACCGCCCCCGCAGGAGCGTCACGGCGGTCGGACGCGGGCCGGTCAGGCCGCGGCCGGATCCGGGAAGGTCTGCAGCGTCACGAACACCACCCGGCGGGCCTCGCCGGTGCCCTCGGTGCGGATCCGCACCCGCTGGCCGGGGCGGAGCAGCAGCAGGCCGCCGGCGTCGAACGCGGCCGCGTCGAACGGCACCGGGGTCCCGTCGTCGAGCAGCACGGAGCCGGCCCGGGTGGCGGGGTCGAAGGTGAACGCGGTGGCCTGCATGAAAGCAGCATAGCGAGCGGCACCGACAATCCCGGGGAGCGTCTCAGCGCGGCTCCGGGACCGGGCCCGCGGCGTAGCCGAGCCGGGCCGACAGCGCGCCGGTGTGCGGGCCGACGCCCAGCGCCAGCGCCTCGCCGAGGTCGGCGCCGGTGTCGACGTCCCGGCGCACCGACTGCACGCCGTCCAGGCGCAGTTCGCGGGCGCCGCCGGCCGCGTGCCGGGTCCGCGAACCGTCGCCGAACGCGGGCGCGAGCGGGCTGCCGGGGGCGCACGCGAGCAGGGTGGTGCCCAGTCCGGGGGAGTCGGCCAGGAAGGCCCGGCCGGCCGGCGGCACCGCGGCCAGCACCCGGGCCAGTTCGGCCGGGCGCAGGGCCGGGAGGTCGGCCGAGAGCGCGGCCAGCGGCGCGCGCGGGTCCACCGCCAGCGCGGCCGCCGCGCCGTGCGCCAGCGCGTGGTTGAGGCCTCCGCCCGGCTCGTCGGCGACCACGACGGCGCCGAGCTCGGCCAGCCGTTCGCCGGCCCGGCCGTCCCGGGTCACCACCAGCACCCGGGCCACGCCGGGGGTGGCCAGCGCGGCGGTGACGGTGTCCAGGGCGAAGGAGAGCGCCAGCTCCGGACGGTGCTCCCCGGCGAACGGCGCCAGCCGGGTCTTCGCCAGGGCGAGCGGCTTGAGCGGAAGCACCAGCGACCAGCCGGCGGTGGGTGCGGGGGGCGCGACGGGCTCGCTGGGGCGTACGGTGTCCTGGGTCATCGGCGTCATTGTGACGCCGGTCCCGGAACCCTCGCCAGGCCGTCCGAGCTGTGCGGACGTGCGTTTGGTCACGCCCGCCCGACGTGCTGGCGGGGTTGCTCGACAGCCGCTCCGCGGTCGGGCGAGACTGTTCCGCGCCCGGGCCCCGCAGGGGCTCCGGAGGCGAGAGACTGCGGCACCCCACGTGCCGCACCGGATGAGGAGGACCTGGGGTGGCCCGCCGCTCGTACGCCAGCTTCGGCAACGCCGACTACGGCATCTGGTACCGCTTCGCGGCCGTGCTGGTGAAGCCGGTGACGACCGCGCTGGTCAAGCCCGACTGGCGGGGCTGGGAGCACCTTCCGAAGGAGGGTGGCTTCATCGCCGCGGTCAACCACAACTCGATCATCGACCCGGTGGTCTACGCGCACTGGCAGTACAACAGCGGGCGTCCGCCGCGGATCCTCGGCAAGTCCTCGCTGTTCTCGGTGCCGTTCATCGGTTTCATGCTGCGCAAGACCGGCCAGATCCCGGTGTTCCGGGAGTCGACCGACGCCGCGCAGGCGTTCCGGGCCGCGATCGACGCGGTGAACGCCGGCCAGTGCGTGCAGTTCTACCCGGAGGGCACGCTCACCCGGGACCCGGAGCTGTGGCCGATGACCGGCAAGAGCGGGGTGGCCCGGGTCGCGCTGATGACCGGCGCCCCGGTCATCCCGGTGGCGCACTGGGGTGCGCACGAGATCATCCCGCCGTACGGCAAGGGCGGGTCCGGCAAGGGCAAGTTCAACCTGTTCCCGCGGCACAAGGTGACCGTGGCGGCCGGGCCGCCGGTGGACCTGAGCAAGTACCAGGGCCAGGAGCTGACCGCGCAGGTCCTCAAGGACGCCACCGAGGACATCATGGAGGCGATCACCGCCGTGCTGGCCGACATCCGCGGCGAGGAGCCGCCGGCCGAGCGCTACGACATGCGCGCGGCGGCCCGGGCCCGGGCCCGGAGCGCGGCGGCCGAACGCCAGCGGGCGGCCGGCAGGAACGGCAGCGGCGCCGAGGAGGCCGCCAAGTGACCAGGTGCGCCGTGTTCGGGACGGGTTCCTGGGGGACCGCGTTCGCGATGATCCTCGCCGACGCCGGCTGCGAGGTGGTCCTCTGGGGCCGCCGGCAGGAGCTGGCGGACGCCGTCAACACCACCCACGTCAACCCGGACTACCTGCCGGGCGTGCCGCTGCCGGCCTCGATCCGGGCCACCACCGACGCCGCCGAGGCGCTGGCCGGCGCCGACTTCGCGGTGCTGGTGGTGCCCTCGCAGACGCTGCGCGACAACCTGGCCGCCTGGGCCCCGCTGATCGAGCCGCAGACCGTCCTGGTCAGCCTGATGAAGGGCATCGAACTCGGCACCGCCAAGCGGATGAGCGAGGTCATCGAGGAGGTCACCAAGGTCGGCCCGGAGCGGGTCGCCGTGGTCAGCGGCCCCAACCTGGCCCGCGAGATCGCCAACCGGCAGCCCGCCGCGAGCGTGGTGGCCTGCACCGACGAGGCGGTCGCCAAGCGGCTCCAGGCGGCCTGCCACACGCCGTACTTCCGCCCGTACACCAACACCGACGTGATCGGCTGCGAGCTGGGCGGCGCGGTGAAGAACGTGATCGGCCTGGCGGTCGGCATGGCCGACGGCATGGGGCTGGGCGACAACACCAAGGCGACGCTGATCACCCGCGGGCTGGCCGAGACCACCCGGCTCGGGCTGGCGCTCGGCGCCGACCCGTACACCTTCGCCGGGCTGGCCGGGATGGGCGACCTGGTGGCCACCTGCTCCTCGCCGCTCTCCCGCAACCACACCTTCGGCACCAACCTGGGCCGCGGGATGTCCCTCGCCGAGACCATCGCGGCCACCCGGCAGACCGCGGAGGGCGTGAAGTCCTGCGAGTCGGTGCTCGACCTGGCCCGGCGCAGCGGCGTCGACATGCCGATCGTCGAGGCCGTGGTGGACGTGGTGCACAACGGGCGCCCCACCCAGGAGGCCCTGCAGGCCCTGATGTCCCGTTCCGCCAAGGCCGAACGGCACTGAGCCGGGCGCGAGCCGGGCCGCCGCGGTTTCGGCCAGGGTGGCTGACTTTCCGGAAACGGCCCGCACGGTACTCTCAAACGCGATATGAGCATCGAACAGACCTCCCCGAACCCGTCCGCGAAGCCCCGCGTAGCGATCGTCTTCGGCGGACGCAGCTCCGAGCACGCCATCTCGGTCTCGACCGCGGGCAGCGTGCTGCGGGCGATCGACCGCGAGAAGTACGAGGTGCTGCCGATCGGCATCACCCACGAGGGCCGCTGGGCGCTGGTCAGCGACGAGCCGGCCCGGATGGCCATCACCGACGGCAGACTGCCGGACGTCTCCCAGATCGCCGAGGCCGTCGAGGGCCAGGTGGCGCTGCCGGTCAGCCCGGGCAGCCGCGAGGTGGTCTGGAGCGAGCCCGGAGCCACCCCCAAGGCGCTCGGCGAGGTCGACGTGGTCTTCCCGCTGCTGCACGGCCCCTGGGGCGAGGACGGGACGCTTCAGGGCCTCCTGGAGCTCTCCGGCGTGCCGTACGTCGGCAACGGCGTGCTCTCCAGCGCGGTCGGCATGGACAAGGAGTTCACCAAGCGGATCCTGGCCTCGCACGGCCTCGGCGTCGGCCGGTACACCATCGTGCGCCCGCGCGAGTGGGAGACGGAGGCCGGCCGGGCCGCCGTCCGCGAGCGCGTCGCGGACCTGGGCCTGCCGGTGTTCGTCAAGCCGTGCCGGGCCGGCTCCAGCATGGGCATCACCAAGGTGAAGGACGTCGCCGACCTCGACGCCGCCATCGAGGAGGCCCGTCGCCACGACCCCAAGCTGATCATCGAGGCCGGCGTCGCCGGCCGCGAGATCGAGTGCGGGGTGCTGGAGTTCGAGGACGGCCCGCGGGCCAGCGTGCCCGCCGAGGTGCTGGTCGGCGGCGACTTCGAGTTCTACGACTTCGAGGCCAAGTACATCGACTCCTCCGAGGTGCGCGTCCCGGCGGAGCTCGGCGAGGCGGAGACCGCCGAGATCCGCCGCCAGGCGGTCGCGGCCTTCGAGGCGCTCGGCTGCGAGGGCCTCGCCCGGGTCGACTTCTTCCTGCTGGAAGACGGCAGCTGGATGATCAACGAGATCAACACCATGCCCGGGTTCACCCCGATCTCGGCCTACCCGAAGATGTGGGAGGCCACCGGGCTGTCGTACCCGGAGCTGATCGACCGGCTGCTCCAGGCGGCGCTGCGCCGCTCGACCGGCCTGCGCTGACCGCGCGCGGCCGTCCGCACCGACGGCGAAGGGCGGGCCGGAAGCTTCCCGGCCCGCCCTTCCGCGACGGGTGTCAGGGGATGTTGGCCTTCACCGCGGGGTTGAGCGCGGAGACCGGGTCCAGCGGGTTGGCGAAGGCCCCGCCGGGGACGGTCACCTCGACGTACGCCTTGCGCATCGTCGTGGTGAACCGGTAGCCCCCGTCGTCCAGCTTCTTCGCCCACCAGGTGACGTCGTCGATGGTGGGGGAGAGGTCCTTCGCGGCCGGGCCGTTCAGCTCCTCCGGGCGGTCCACGCCGCAGCGCAGCACGGTGCGCGGCGAGCTGGCCCAGGCGGCCACGTACGGCGAGGCCGGCGACGGGTCCTTGCGGGCGTGGCCGAGCAGCTCCTGCGGCAGCGCGGCGGCCAGGGCCTGGCAGTACCCGGCCGCCTTGCCGGTCGGCTGCGGCGTCTCGATCCTCTCGGGCGCGCTCCAACTGCCGACCAGCACCACCGCGGTGCAGGTCAGCGCGAGCGGAAGGGCCAGCCACCGGACCGGGGCGGGCAGTTCCGCGAGAAGGCGGGGGACGCGCAGTTGTCGGGCCACCCGCCGATGGTAGCCGGGCCCTACAGGTGGACCACCGGACAGGTGAGGGTCCGGGTGATGCCCTCGACCTGCTGGACCTTGGCCACGACCAGGCGGCCGAGGTCGTCCACGGTCTCGGCCTCGGCCCGCACGATCACGTCGTACGGCCCGGTCACGTCCTCGGCCTGGAGGACGCCGGCGATCTTCGAGATGGACTCGGCCACGGCGGTGGCCTTGCCGACCTCGGTCTGGATCAGGATGTATGCCTGTACCACGGAGGGACCTCCCGGCGGCTGGGTACGGGGATGCCGCCGTGATCGCCCGGTCAGGCGTCGGGGGTGGGAACGGGCTCACCGGCAGTCTGATCACCACGCTACCGCGCAGCGGGCCGGGGAGGGGAGACTTCTGCACCCGCGGAGGGCGTACGCTGCGCGCGGGGGTCACTTGAACCGGACGGCACATCCGAGAGGACGGCAGATGCAGGGGACCGTGGGCGAGCTCGGCGAGTTCGGCCTCATCAGGGAGCTGACCGCCCGGGTGCCGCTCACCGAAGCGGTCGACCTCGGCCCGGGCGACGACGCCGCCGTGGTGAAGGCGCCGGACGGGCGGGTGGTGGCGACCACGGACGTGCTGATCGAGAACCGGCACTTCCGCCGGGACTGGTCGACCGCCTACGACGTGGGCCGCAAGGCCGCCGCCCAGAACCTCGCCGACGTGGCCGCGATGGGCGCGGTGCCGACGGCGATACTCCTCGGCCTGGTCGCCCCCGCCGATCTGCCCACCACCTGGGCCACCGAGCTGATGGACGGCCTGCGCGACGAGTGCCAGGTGGCCGGGGCGACGGTGGTCGGCGGCGACGTGGTGCGCGGCGACGTCATCACGCTGGCCATCACGGCGCTCGGGGACTTGCAGGGGCGCGCGCCGGTGACGCGCGCCGGGGCCCAGGTCGGCGACGTGGTCGCGGTCACCGGCTGGCTGGGCTGGTCCGCCGCCGGGCTGACCGTGCTGCAACGCGGCTTCCGCTCGCCGCGGGCCTTCGTGGAGGCGCACCGCCGGCCCGAGCCGCCGTACCACGCGGGCCCGGCCGCCGCCGAGTTGGGCGCCACCGCGATGGTCGACGTGAGCGACGGGCTGGTGGCCGACCTCGGCCACGTCGCCCGGGCCAGCGGCGTGGACATCGACCTGCACGCCGCCGACTTCGACGTCCCGGCCCAGATGGCCGACATCGGCCAGGCGGTCGGCGTGGACCCGCTGGTCTGGGTGCTCTCCGGCGGTGAGGACCACGCGATCGTCGCGACCTTCCCGCGCGGGGCCCAACTCCCCGCTCGCTGGCGGGTGGTGGGCGAGGTGACGGGGCGGGCCCGGGCGGCCCGCGGCGGCCGGGTCACGGTGGACGGCGCGGCCTGGGACCGGGTCGGCGGCTGGGACCACTTCGCCGAGTGACGGGCGTGCCGTCGTCGCGGGGCGGACGTGCCGTCGCGGGGTGACCGGCGTGCCGTCCGCTCACCGGGCGCGTCGGGCGATGGACGGACGGCGCGCGGCGCGACCGGTCCGGGCGGGGGTTTTGCGTAGGCTTGCGTTGAACCGAGCCCGCCCGCCCGTCCGGCGCGGGTGGTCTGATCCACTGCGGAGCGGGAGAGCACTGCCACCATGCGCATCGGTGTCCTGACCAGCGGCGGCGACTGCCCCGGCCTCAACGCGGTGATCCGCTCGGTGGTGCACCGGGGTACGGACGTGCACGGCGACGAGATCGTCGGCATCGAGGACGGCTTCCTCGGCCTGATCGAGGGCCGGACCAGGCCGATCTCGCACGACGACGTCACCGGCCTGCTGACCCTCGGCGGCACCATCCTGGGTTCGGCCCGGGTCAAGCGCGAGCGGATCGCCTGGGCGGTGGACAACGCGCAGGCCCTCGCCCGGGACGCCGGCATCGACGCGCTGATCGCGATCGGCGGCGAGGGCACGCTGACCGCGGCCCGGATGTTCAGCGACGCCGGGCTGCCCGTGGTCGGCGTGCCGAAGACGATCGACAACGACATCGACGCCACCGACGTCACCTTCGGTTTCGACACCGCGGTGCACGTCGCGACCGAGGCGATCGACCGGCTGAAGACCACCGCGGAGTCCCACCAGCGCGTCATGGTGGTGGAGTTGATGGGTCGGCACACCGGCTGGATCACCCTCACCGCCGGCATGGCGGGCGGTGCGCACGGCATCCTGATCCCGGAGAAGCCGTTCGACATCGAGGCGGTGGCCCGGATGGTCGAGGACCGCTTCGCCCGGGGCAAGAAGTTCGCCATCATCGCCGTCGCCGAGGGCGCCGGCCCGCTGCCCGGCACCATGCGCTTCGACCACGGCGAGGTCGACCAGTTCGGCCACCAGACCTTCGGCGGGATCGGCAACCGGCTCGCCCACGAGCTGGAGAACCTGCTCGGCAAGGAGGCCCGGCCGGTCATCCTCGGCCACGTCCAGCGCGGCGGCACGCCCACCGCCCGCGACCGGGTGCTCGCCAGCCGGTTCGGCTGGCACGCGGTGGAGGGCGTCCACAAGGGCGCGTTCGGGCACTTCACCGCGCTGCGCGGGAACGACATCGTGCTGGCGCCGGTCGCCGAGGCGGTCACCCGGCTGAAGACGGTGCCGCAGGACCGCTGGGCGGAATCGGAGGCCGTGCTCTGAGCCCCCGGAGGTAGGTTGACCTCATGTCCCTCCCGTCTCCCACCCCCGCCCCCGGCCGGCACACCCCCGGGCCCGGCCCGGGGGAGCCCCCACCGCACGGCCCCTCCTCCGTCCCCCCTCGCGTGCTCACCGTCGCCGGCTCCGACTCCGGCGGCGGCGCCGGCATCCAGGCGGACCTGAAGGCGATGCTCGCCCTCGGCGTCCACGGCATGAGCGTGATCACCGCCGTCACCGCGCAGAACTCGCTCGGCGTCCAGGGCTACTGGGAGCTGCCGGCCGAGGCCGTCCGCGCCCAGTTCCGCAGTGTGGTGGACGACATCGGCGTGCAGGCGGTGAAGACCGGCATGCTCGCCTCGATCGAGCTGGTCGAGACCGTCTCCGACCTGCTCGCCGGCGTGGACGCCCCGGTGGTGGTCGACCCGGTCGGCGTCTCCAAGCACGGCGACGCGCTGCTGGCCGCCGAGGCCGTCGCCACCGTCCGGGAGAAGCTCCTGCCGGTCGCCACCCTCGCCACGCCCAACCTGCACGAGGTGACGCAGCTCACCGGCCGCACCGTCGAGGACGAGGGCGGGATGCTGGACGCCGCCAAGGCGCTGCTCGACCTCGGGCCGCGCTGGGTGCTGGTCAAGGGCGGGCACCTGGAGGGCGAGGCCGCCGACCTGCTGTACGGCGGGCCGGGGGAGGAGCACTGGTACCGCGCGCCCCGCTACGACAACCGGCACACCCACGGCACCGGCTGCACGCTGGCCAGCGCGATCGCCGCCGGGCTGGCCAAGGGCGAGCCGCTGCCGGAGGCGGTGGCCTCGGCCAAGGAGTACGTCACCGGCGCGATCGCCGGCGGCTTCGCCCTGGGCGCGGGCATCGGCCCGGTCGACCACGCCTGGCGCTGGCGCTGAAACGACCGATGGCGGGCCCTCGGGCCCGCCATCAACCGTGTGCCGGGAACGGCGGGCACACCGGGGAAACAGAAAGCCGGCTCATCCGAGGATGAACCGGCTGACTGGAGGACCGGCGTACCGGTCTGCGCGTCAGCGCGAGACCTTACCGGCCTTGATGCACGAGGTGCAGACGTTGAGCCGCTTCGGCGTCCGCCCAATCACAGCGCGCACCGTCTGGATGTTGGGGTTCCAACGACGGGAGGTACGGCGGTGCGAGTGGGAGATGCTGTTGCCGAAGCCCGGCCCCTTGCCGCAGACGTCGCAGTTGGCAGCCACAGGAGTCACTCCAAGACTTCAGATCATTTACGTTCGAAACCCCGCCGACCCACCGGAGCACTCACGTGAACCAGACCGGACCAAGGGGGTGAGCCTGGACTGTTCCAGGCAACCGGAAGAGCATACAACGCTTGCTTCCGTTCAACGAAACTACCACGACCGCGCTGGTGATCGCTGCGGTCGCCGGATCCCGCGCCAGGCCCCGGCCCCCGATAACCTGCCGGTATCACCCCTCGCCGCTGCCCTGAACGCGCTGCAGCCCCTCGGGCCATCGCGGCGTCCCATCCGGAGGAGACCTGGTGCTGCACACGCTCGACGCCCCGGCCGTGCGCAGCTGGTGCCAGCTGGCCCTGCGCGCGCTCGGCCAGGCCCGCGAGGAGATCGACGCACTCAACGTCTACCCCGTCCCGGACGGCGACACCGGCACCAACCTGTACCTGACCGTGGAGTCGGCCGCCGCCGCGGTGGAGAGCCGGTTCGCCGACCCGGACGCCGGCCCGGCGCCCGGGCTCGCCGAGACCGCCAGGGCGATGGCCCGCGGTGCGCTGATCGGCGCGCGCGGCAACTCCGGGGTGATCCTCGCCCAGTGGCTGCGCGGCACCGCCGAGACGCTGGCCGAGGGCGGCGGCGCCGACCAGCTGCGGGCCGCCCTGCAGCGGGCCGCGGACTCCGCGTACCAGGCCGTCGCCGAGCCGGTCGAGGGGACGCTGCTGACGGTGGCCCGGATCGCCGCCCGGGAGGCCGTCCGGGCCGGGGACGGGCTCGCCCAGGTCGCCGACACGGCGTACCGGGCCGCCCGGGAGGCGCTGCGGCACACCCCCGAACAGCTCTCCGTGCTGGCCGAGGCCGGGGTGGTGGACGCCGGCGGGCGCGGCCTGGTCGCCGTCCTCGGCGCGCTCGCCGACGCCGTCGCCGGGCACCAGCCGATGGGCCCGGTCGCCCTGCGCGGGGACGTCCGGATCGTGGAGAGCTGCGAGGGGCACGTCAGGCCGCCCGGCCCCGGCCACCCCGCCTTCGAGGTGATCTACCTGCTGGACGCCCCCGACGACGCGCTGCCCGCGCTGCGCGAGCGGCTCGCCGGGCTGGGCGACTCGCTGGTGGTCGGCGGCGGCGACGGCCTCTGGAACGTCCACGTCCACGTGGACGACGCGGGCGCCGCCGTCGAGGCCGGCGTGCGGGCGGGCCGGCCGCACCAGATCCGGATCACGCACTTCGCCGAGGCCGCCGCCCGCTCCGGCACCGCCGACGACCGCGGCGAGCGCGAGGAGCGCACCCGCGCGGTGCTCTCGGTGGTCTCCGGCGCGGGCCTGGCCGAACTCTGCGAGCAGGCCGGCGCCGTGGTGCTGCACGCCGACCCGGACCGGCCGCCGGCCAGCGCCGAACTCGCCGCGGCCGTCCGCCGGGCCGCCGCCCGCGAGGTGGTGCTGCTGCTCAACGACCCCGAGCTGCGGGCCGCCGCGGGCGCCGCCGCCGACCAACTGCGCGAGGAGGGCGTCCGGATCGCCGTGCTGCCCACCCGCTCGCCGGTCCAGGGCCTGGCCGCGCTCGCCGTGCACGAGTCCGGCCGCCGCTTCGACGAGGACGTGGTCGCCATGACCTCGGCGGCCGGCGCCACCCGGTACGCCGAACTCGCCGTCGCCGAGGGGGAGTCCTGGACGATGGCCGGGGTCTGCCAGGCCGGTGACGTGCTCGGGCTGATCGACGGGGACGTGGTGGTGATCGGCTCCGGGCCGGACGAGGTCGGGATGCTGGTCCTGGACCGGATGCTCGGCGCGGGCGGCGAACTGGTCACCCTGATCCTCGGCGAGGGCGCGCCGGAGGGCCTGGCCGAGCGGCTGGTCGCGCACGCCCGGCACCGGCGGCCCGAGGTCGACGCGGTGGTCTTCCACGGCGGGCAGGAGTCCGCCCCGCTGCTCATCGGGGTCGAGTAGCCGGCGCCCCGGGCCGAGGGGGCGCCGGGCCCGGTCGCCCCGGGGGCGGGCGGGCGCGGCGCACCGGCGACGCCCGGATTGTCGGTCCGGTGGTGTAAACAGGGGCCTGATGGGCGCTCTCGATGAACCACTGACCAAGCTCGTCGGCGACCGGACCGCCAAGGTGCTCGCCGACAGCCTCAAGCTGCGCACGGTCGGGGACCTGCTGCACCACTATCCGCGCCGCTACGTCGAACGCGGCCAGCTCACCAGCCTGGACGAGCTGGAGATCGACGAGCACGTCACCGTGCTGGCCCGGATCGAGAAGGTCACCCTGATCCCGTTCCGCGGCCGCAAGGGGGACCGCCTGGAGGTGGTCGTCACCGACGGCCGCAGCCGGCTCTCGCTGGTGTTCTTCAACCAGGGCTGGCGGCAGAAGGAGCTCAAGGCCGGCGCCCAGGGCCTGTTCGCGGGCAAGGTCGGCGTCTTCAACCGCGCCCGCCAGCTGGTCTCGCCGGACTACCAGCTCCTCGACGAGGACGCCGGGTCGGACGCCGCGCGGCAGTTCGCCGGCCGGCTCATCCCGGTCTACGCCGCCAGCGCCCAGATGCCCAGCTGGAAGCTCGCCATCTGCATCGAGACCGCCCTCACCAAGCACCTCGGCGACGTCGGCGAGCCGCTGCCGGCCGAGCTGCGCGAGCGGCACGACCTCATCCCGCTGCCCGAGGCCCTGGAGCTGATCCACCGCCCGCGCAGCCAGGCCGACCGCGAGCGCGCCCAGAGCCGGCTCCGCTGGGACGAGGCGTTCGTCCTCCAGGTCGCGCTCGCGCGGCGCCGGGCCGCCGACTCCGCGCTGCCCGCCAAGCCGCGCGAGGCCCGTGCGGGCGGCCTGCTGGACGCCTTCGACGCCCGGTTGCCGTTCGCCCTCACCGAGGGCCAGCGGAAGGTGTCCGCCGAGATCGCCGCCGACCTGGCGAGCGCGCACCCGATGCACCGGCTGCTCCAGGGCGAGGTCGGCTCCGGCAAGACGCTGGTCGCGCTGCGCGCCATGCTCGCCGTGGTCGACGCGGGCGGCCAGGCGGTGCTGCTGGCGCCCACCGAGGTGCTGGCGCAGCAGCACCACCGCTCGATCGTCGAGATGATGGGGGACCTCGCCGAGGGCGGCATGCTCGGCGGCTCGGACCTCGGCACCCGGGTGGTGCTGCTGACCGGTTCGATGGGCGTCCCGGCCCGGCGCCAGGCGCTGCTGGACATGGCCTGCGGGGACGCCGGCATCGCGATCGGCACCCACGCCCTGATCGAGGACAAGGTGCAGTTCCAGGATCTCGGCCTGGTCGTCGTGGACGAGCAGCACCGCTTCGGCGTCGAGCAGCGGGACGCGCTGCGCGCCAAGGGCGACCAGCCGCCGCACCTGCTGGTGATGACGGCCACCCCGATCCCGCGCACCGTCGCGATGACGGTCTTCGGGGACTTGGAGACCTCGGTGCTGGACCAGCTGCCGGCCGGTCGTTCGCCGATCTCCACCCACGTCGTCCCGGCCGTGGAGAAGCCCAACTTCCTGGTGCGGGCCTGGGAGCGGGTCCGCGAGGAGGTGGCCAAGGGCCACCAGGCGTACGTGGTCTGCCCCCGGATCGGGGACGAGGAGCCGGCCGAGCCGAAGAAGCGGCGCAGGGCTCCCGACGAGGACCTGGAGGACGTGGCGGACCTCGGCGCCGACAGCGACGAACGCCGGCCCCCGCTCTCGGTGGTGGAGACCGCCGAGATGCTGGTGAAGGGCCCGCTGGCCGGGCTGCGGGTGGAGATCCTGCACGGCCGGCTGGCGCCCGAGGCCAAGGACGAGGTGATGCGCCGGTTCGCGGCCGGCGAGGTGGACGTCCTGGTGGCCACCACGGTGATCGAGGTCGGGGTCAACGTCCCCAACTCCACCGCGATGGTGATCATGGACGCCGACCGCTTCGGCGTCTCCCAGTTGCACCAGCTGCGCGGCCGGGTCGGGCGCGGCAGCGCGGCGGGCCTGTGCCTGCTGGTCAGCGACATGCCGGCGGCCAGCGCCGCCCGGGCCCGGCTGGACGCGGTGGCCGGCACGCTGGACGGCTTCGAGCTGTCCCGGATCGACCTCGAACAGCGCCGGGAGGGCGACGTGCTGGGCCAGGCGCAGTCCGGGGTGAAGTCCTCGCTGAAGGTGCTCTCGGTGCTGGAGGACGAGGAGGTCATCGTCACCGCCCGGGCCGAGGCCACCCGGCTGGTCGCCGAGGACCCGGAGCTGGCCGCCCACCCGGAGCTGCGCACGGCGCTGGAGAGCCTGCTCGACGCGGACCGCGCGGCCTACATGGAGAAGGGCTGACCGAGGAGGGCCGGCGGCCCCTTCGGGACGGCCGATTGTCAGACCCCCGGGAGAGAATGTAGTTGTTCAGGACGCACCGTCAAGGTGCGTACCTGGCGCGACACTTGGGGGTCCTGCCATGGCATTCCGTCATCTCAACGAGCTCCCGCTGGGCGACAAGGTCTTCCGGATCGAACTCGCCAGCGACGACGACCGCGAGGTCACCCTCACCCTGACCGGCTGGCGCGAGGGGGCGGCCGCCGAGCCGCTCGCCTCGGGCAAGCTCCGCCTGCCGGTCGAGGACGTCGCCTCGCTGCGGATCGCGCTCAACCGCGCGCTCCGGGCGCTGGCGATCGTCGCCGACGTCTCCGAGCCCATCCCCGACCGTGACGTGCTGCGCGAGCTGTACCCCGGCCACGGCGCCCCCTGGGTGCCGCAGCACGAGGAGGAGCTGGTCCGGCGGTTCCACGACGGCGAGACCATCGCCCGGATCGCGGCCCGCTTCGGCCGTACGCCCGACTCCGTCCGCACCAAGCTGCGCGAGCTCGGGCACGACCCGCGCCGCCCCGAGTTCTGCCCGCCCGACGGCTGCCTGTCCTGGTCCCGGTACGCCTCGCCGGCACTGCTCGGTGCGGCGATCCCGGCCCAGGCGGCGGGCTCCGAGGCGAGCTGATCGCGCGGGTGCGTGATCCCGGGCCCCTGCCGGTCGGACCGGCGGGGGCCCGGTCGCTCGCCCACCGCCTTCGAGCCGGCGGGCCCGGGGCCGTATAGCGTGGTCCGGCAGCGACGAAAGGACCTCCCACCACCATGACCCGCGTGATCGCCGGGGCGGCCGGCGGCCGTCGGCTGGCCGTACCGCCCGGCCGGGGCACCCGCCCGACCTCCGACAAGGCCCGTGAGGCGATGTTCTCGACCCTGGAGTCGCTGCGCGGCACCCTGCACGGCGCCCGGATGCTGGACCTGTTCGGCGGTTCCGGCGCGGTCGGCCTGGAGGCGCTGTCGCGCGGCGCCGAGCACGTGCTGCTGGTCGAGGCGGACAACCAGGCGGCCCGGGTGATCCGGGAGAACGTCCGGACGGTCAACCTGCCGGGCGTGCTGGTGAAGGCGGCCCGGGCGGAGAAGGTGATCGCCGGCCCGCCCCCGGAGACCCCGTACGACCTGGTCTTCCTCGATCCGCCGTACGTCGTCACCGACGACGAGGTGCGCGAGATGCTGATCACACTCCTGGCGGGGGGCTGGCTCGCGGCCGACGCACTCGTCACCGTGGAGCGCAGCACCCGAGGCGGCGAGTTCGGCTGGCCCGACGGCTTCGAGGTGCTGCGGTCCCGCCGTTACGGCGAGGGCACGCTCTGGTACGGTCGCGCCGCCGCCGAGGCCCGCCAACACCCCTGACCGGGCCGAGGAGGCCCGCAGCACCCGTCACCCCGAGAGGGAGCATCCACGCCATGCGCCGCGCCGTCTGCCCCGGATCGTTCGACCCGATCACCAACGGTCATCTCGACATCATCGAGCGGGCCTCGAAGCTGTACGACGTGGTGCATGTCGCGGTCGCGGTCAACCGGAACAAGCAGGGCATGTTCACCATCGAGGAGCGGATCGCCCTGATCGAGGAGGTCACGGCGTCCTACGGGAACATCGTGGTCGAGTCGCACCTCGGCCTGCTGGTGGACTTCTGCCGGGACCGCGGGATCCCGGCGATCGTGAAGGGGCTGCGCGCCGTCAGCGACTTCGACTACGAGCTGCAGATGGCCCAGATGAACCACGGCCTGACCGGGGTCGAGACGCTCTTCGTGCCCACCTCGCCGACGTACAGCTTCCTGTCCTCCACGCTGGTCAAGGAGGTCGCCTCGTACGGGGGCGACGTCTCGCACCTGCTGCCCGAGGTGGTGCACCGCCGGCTGGTCGAGCGGATCGCGGAGCGCAGGGCCGCGCAGTAGCGGGCGCGGAGCTGGCGCGTCCGTTTCTGCCGGTTCGTCACGAGTTGTCCCGGGCGCGCCCGGGCGGTCCGGTCCGGGCGTTGTGACCTCGCCCCGCAGTGGCCGTACAGTCTGTATTCCTGCCCTGCGGTGAGGTCCACCGCGCCGGGCCTGCCTCCGCCGGACCGTCGGCGGCACACGGAAAGACGAAGCCCCGTGGACGTGCAGAACAAGGTCGACGAGATCGTCGCGGCCGTCGAGAACGCCCGCTCGATGCCCATGTCGGCCTCCTGCGTGGTGAACCGAGCCGAGCTGGTCGGCCTGCTCCAGGAGCTCAGGGCGGCGCTGCCCGCCGAACTGGCCCAGGCCCAGTCGGTGATGGCCGACCACGAGCAGGTGGTGGCCGACGCCCAGGCCGAGGCGGAGCGGATCATCCAGGGGGCGCACGCCGAGCGCGGCTCGCTGATCTCCGACACCGAGGTGGTCCGCCGGGCCCAGGCCGAGGCGGACCGCATCCTCGCGGAGGCGCGCGCCGAGGTCGAGGCCAAGCGCGCCGAGGCCGACGACTACGTGGACAGCAAGCTCGCCAACTTCGAGGTCGTGCTGACCAAGACGCTCGGCGCGGTCGGCCGCGGCCGGACCAAGCTGCGCGGCGACTCCAGCGTCTTCGAGACCGAGTACGAGGGCGAGAGCGACGGCGAGGAGTTCCGCCCGCAGCCGCGGATCACCCCCAGCCCCGAGGTCGACGAGTACGTCGACGTGAAGCTGGCCACCTTGGAGAACGTGCTCAGCGCGACCCTGGAGGCGGTCGGCAAGGGCCGCGACAAGCTGCTCGGCAAGGCCCCGATCGACGAGCTGGGCGCCTACCTGGCCGCCGCCGACCAGGCCCAGCAGGCCAAGGACCGAGCAGAGGCGGTCGCGGCGGGCTTCGCCGCCGACGCGGACGGCGACGACATCGCCTGGTACCGCGAGGACGTGCCGCAGCAGCAGACCTGGCCGGAGCAGACCCCGGCCGCGGCCGGCTGGCAGGCCCCCGGCGCCGACCAGTACGCGGCCGCGCAGCAGCCCGGCGGGCAGTACGCCGAGGTGTACGGCGGCGGCTACGACCCGGCCGGCCAGGGCGACCCGTACGGTGCCCAGTGGTCGGAGGCCGGGGGTGGCTACGGCCAGCAGCCGGGCTACCCGGCCGCCGGGCAGGAGCAGGGCGGCTACGGCTACCCGCAGCCGCAGCAGGGCTACGGCGCCCAGCCGTACGACGCATGGGGGCACCCCCGGTCGGAGGCCGGGGGAGGCTACCCGCAGCAGCCGGCCAACCCGCCCGCCGTCCCGCAGCAGCAGCAGGCGGGCCTGGACGAGACCAGCTTCTTCGACACCAGCATGATCGACATGACCCGGCTGCGGGAGCTCGGCGGACGCTGACCCGGCCCCGGGCCCGGCCGGAACGGGCGGGGCGGTGGCCGGAACCGGCGGGGGAGGCCGACCGAAGTTGGGCCTGGCCGGAGACTCGGGTAGTCTGACCACTCCGGCCTCTCCGTGTCGGGCCGTCGGTCTGCCCGCGCATCGTCCGGTGAGCAGCGCCGCGCATCAGTTTTCTCAGGAAGTCAGGACACCTTGAACCGCCTCGACCACCGCGACCCCCTCGTGTTCGACACGCACGAGCTCGGTCGTCGCCCCGGCTCGCTGCGCAAGGTGTCCCGCACCCTGGAGGCCCCCGAGGGCCTCGGGATCATCGATGTGATCGGCGTCCCGGAGAAGAGCGAGATCCGGCTGGAGCTCCGCCTGGAGTCGGTGGTCGAGGGCGTGCTGGTGACCGGCACCGCCGAGGCCCACGTCGAGGGCGAGTGCGTGCGGTGCCTGGAGCCCGTCGAGGACGACATCGACGTGGACTTCCAGGAGCTGTACTACTACCCGGAGTCCGACGAGCGCCACCGCGCCCGGACCGCCGGTGCCGAGGACCTCGACGAGGACTCGGAGGAAGAGACTTACCGTCTGGAGGGCGACTTCTTCGACCTCCAGCCGGTGCTGCGTGACGCGGTGGTGCTCGCACTGCCGCTGCAGCCGGTGTGCCAGGAAGACTGCCTGGGCCTGTGCTCCGAGTGCGGAGCGCGCCTGAGCGACGACCCGACGCACCACCACGACGCCGTCGACCCCAGGTGGGCGGCTCTGCAGGGACTCTCCGCCGCCCCCGGCGACGAGGGTGACGGGATCAAGAACAGCGACACCCGTGAGGGTCTCGCCGAGAACCAGGAGAAGTAGCCGTGGCTGTTCCGAAGCGGAAGATGTCGCGCAGCAACACGCGCCACCGCCGTTCCAACTGGAAGGCCGTCGTTCCGGCCCTCGTGGCCTGCGACCGCTGCCACGAGCCGAAGCTCGGCCACACCGCGTGCCCGAGCTGCGGCACGTACAACCGTCGCCAGGTCCTCTCGGTCTGATCGGCGGGGTGTACGGATCGATGTCGGACGGTAACTCCTCCCGCAAGGCGGCCACCGCCACGAAGGCTACTTCGGGCGGCGGAAAGGCCGGCGGGCCGGCTTCGACCGAATACGACGTCCTGGAAGGGCGCCTCGGGTACACACTCGAGCGCGCCCTTCTGGTACGCGCCCTGACCCACCGCTCGTACGCGTACGAGAACGGTGGGCTGCCCACCAACGAGCGCCTGGAGTTCCTCGGCGACTCGGTGCTGGGCCTGGTGGTGACCGACACCCTCTACCGCGTCCACCCGGACGTCCCGGAGGGCACGCTCGCCAAGCTGCGCGCCGCGGTGGTCAACTCGCGCGCGCTCGCCGACGTCGGCCGGGGCCTGGACCTCGGCGCGTTCATCCGGCTCGGCAAGGGCGAGGAGGGGACCGGCGGCCGCGACAAGTCGTCGATCCTCGCCGACACCGTCGAAGCCGTGATCGGTGCCGTCTACCTGGACCAGGGGCTGGACGCGGCCACCGAGTTCGTCCACCGGCTGTTCGACCCGCTGATCGAGGAGTCCTCTCAGCTGGGTGCCGGCCTGGACTGGAAGACCAGCCTGCAGGAGCTCACCGCCTCGGTGGGCATCGGCGTGCCGGAGTACGTGGTCGAGGAGTCCGGTCCGGACCACGAGAAGACCTTCACCGCCGCGGCCCGGGTGGCCGGCGAGGACTTCGGCAGCGGCGTCGGCCGCTCGAAGAAGGAAGCCGAGCAGAAGGCCGCCGAGAGCGCCTGGCGGGCGATCAGGGAGAAGTACGCCGACCGCCTCCCCGGCGGCTCCGCCTGAGTCCGCAGTACCCTTCCTCCTGCCCGTTCCCGCGCGCTGGAGGCTGTTGAGGTGCCCGAACTCCCCGAGGTTGAGGTCGTCCGCCGCGGTCTGGCGAACTGGGTCGCCGGCCGGACGGTCGCCGACGTCCAGGTGCTCCACCCGCGCGCCGTGCGGCGCCAGCCGGCCGGCGCGGCCGACTTCGTCGCGCGGCTGACCGGCACCACGCTCGGCGCCGCGCAGCGCCGCGGCAAGTACCTCTGGGTGCCGCTCACCGGCCCGGGGAGGCCGGAGGCCGCGGGAGGATTCTCGCTGATCGGCCACCTCGGGATGAGCGGCCAACTCCTCGTCCAGGACCCGACCGTGCCGGACGAGACGCACCTGCGGGTGCGGCTCCGGTTCACCGACGGCGGGCGCGAGCTGCGCTTCGTCGACCAGCGCACCTTCGGCGGGCTCGCCGTCGAGGAGGCCGAGGACGGCGACCCGGAGGGCACGCCGGTCTCCATCGCGCACATCGCCCGCGACCCGCTCGACCCGCGCTTCGACGACGCCGCCTTCGTGGCCGCGCTGCGCGCCAGGCGCACCACCGTCAAGCGGGCGCTCCTGGACCAGACGCTGATCAGCGGCGTCGGCAACATCTACGCGGACGAGGCGCTCTGGCGCTCCCGGCTGCACTACGACCGCCCCACCGCCTCGCTGACCCGCCCGCAGGCCGCGCTCCTGCTGGCCGGCGCCCGGGAGGTGATGACCGCGGCCCTGGCCGTCGGCGGCACCAGCTTCGACAGCCTCTACGTCAACGTGAACGGCGAGAGCGGCTACTTCTCCCGGGACCTCGACGCCTACGGCCGCGAGGACCAGCCCTGCCGCCGCTGCGGCACGCCGATCCGCCGGGCCGCCTGGATGAACCGCTCCAGCTACTTCTGCCCCCGCTGCCAGCGCGTCCCGCGCGCCCGCGGCGAGGGCTGAGGCCGGGCGGCCCCCGGCCGCCGGGGGCCGGTCAGCTGCTCTTGCTGAGCGCGGGCTGCGGCTGTTCCGCGTCCACGCCGCCGTGGGTGTCCTGGCCGAAGTAGGCGACGCCGACCGCCGAGACGACGGCGAGCAGGAAGCCCGCCACGCCGAGCCAGGCGAGGCCGTCCTTGGAGGAGTCGCCGAGCCAGAGCACGCCGACCGCGCCGGGCAGCACCGTCTCGCCGACCACCAGGGCGGCGGTCGCCCCGTTCACCGAGCCGATCTGCAGGGCGACGGTGTGCACGTACATGCCGCCGATGCCGCCGACCAGGATCGCGTACAGGGCCGGGTCGGAGAGCAGCGCGCCCAGCTCGAACGGGTCGACGCCGTTGAGGATGCGCACGCCGACGCCGAGCGCGCCGAAGCCGAGGCCGGAGAGCAGGCCGGCGACGATCGCGCCGTTGGCGCCCATCCGCCGCACCAGCAGGCTGCCGCCGACCAGCAGCACGGTGGTGACCAGCAGCAGCCACCAGTGGAACTCCATCGCCGCGTGGTGGCCGCCCTCCGGGCCGGCCGAGACGGCCAGCAGCACCAGGGCCGAGCAGAGCACGCCGATCGAGGCCCACTCCAGCTGCTTGAGCCGGATGCCGAGCAGCTTGATGCTCAACACCGCGGTGATCACCAGGTTGGCGCTGATGATGGTCTGCGAGAGGAACAGCGGCAGCAGCCGCGCGGCCAGCGCACCGAGCCCGAAACCGATGAAGTCGAGCACCGTACCGAGGATGAACTCCCAGGTGACGGCGGCCTTCGCGGTGGAGGCGAGGCTCGGCCCGCCGTGCGCGGTGGTGCCGGCCGACGAGCCCCCGGCGGCGGCCTCCTCCCGGGCGGAGCGCCGTGATCCGACGGCCTGCAGGACCGAACCGGTGCCGTAGCAGGCGGAGGCCGCCACGGCGGTGACGAGGCCGATGAACACCCAGTGCTCCGATCGAGAGAAGCGGTCAAGAGAAGGTCAAGGGACCGAGGTACGGGGACCAGTGTGCCCGGTCGCGCGGTAGCGTCGGAGCGCCCGCGACCTGCCCCGGGAGCGCCCGGGGCCCGCCGGGAGGTACGTCCGGGCAGGTGGCCGGGTTCCCGTCGCCGGTGCGGTTCGGGGGCGGCCCGGGGAAACATCATCCCCGAGGAGGGCGCCGACCCCGGCGGACGGTGGGGGTGGTCCGGAGCAGCCGTACGCGAAGGGTATGCCCTGGCGGGACGCCGGTGGCGGTAGCGTCGATGGCATGAGAACCCTCGCTCGACGATCCCGGGGCGCCGGGCCGCTGGCCCTGGTGGCGGCGCTGCTCGGGCTGCTGCTCCTGCTGGCCCCGGCGGCCTCCGCGGCCGGCGGGCTGGACGACGCCGCCTCGACGCTCAAGCAGGGCCGGGTGTACGTCGACCCGGCGATGACGGACCGCTTCGGCCAGAACCAGGCCGACGCCCTGACCGAGAAGATCCGCAAGGCGGACAAGCCGATCTTCGTCGCGGTGGTCCCGGACGCCGCCCCCTACGGCGAGCGGACGGTCTTCAGCGACCTGCGCACCAAGACCGGGATCACCGGCACCTACGCGATCTGGAGCGGCGGGCAGTTCCAGGCCCATTCGGACCCCGAGGCGCTGCCGTCCGGGAGCGCCGAGCGGATCGCGGGCGCGGCCTTCCGCTCCCACCCGGGCGACATCGACGCGACCCTGAACGACTTCGTGGACACCGCCGCGCCGCAGGTCAAGGGCCACGGCGTGAACAGCTCCGCGGGCGGCGTCTCCGTCGCCGCGGTCGTCGTCCCGCTGGCCCTGCTGGCCCTCGCCGGCACCGGCGTCCTCCTGCTGTTCCGCCGGGCGAAGAAGCGCAAGGAGGAGCAGCGGCGGGCCGAACTGGCGCGGCTGCGCCAGGTGGTGGACGAGGACATCACCGCCTTCGGCGAGGAGCTCGACCGGCTGGACTTCAACCCGGGCGCCCCGGACGCCGACGACGTCCAGCGCACCGACTACGCGCACGCCCTCGACTCGTACGAGCGGGCCAAGCGCAGCATGGACGAGGCGAAGGGGCCGGAGGACGTCAAGCCGGTCACCGAGGCGCTGGAGGACGGCCGGTTCGCGCTGGCCACGCTCGCCGCCCGGCGCGAGAAGCGGCCGCTGCCGGAGCGCCGCCCGCCGTGCTTCTTCGACCCGCGGCACGGCCCGTCCGTGCAGGACGCCGACTGGGCGCCGGCCGGCGGGGCGGTGCGCACCGTCCCGGTCTGCCGGGCGGACGCCGACCGGCTGGCGGCCGGCCAGGACCCGGACATCCGGACCGTCCCGACCGAGCACGGCCCGCAGCCGTACTGGAACGCCGGCCCGGCGTACGGGCCCTGGGCGGGCGGCTACTTCGGCGGGTTCGGCGGCGGGCTGCTGCCCGGCCTGCTGGTCGGCACCATGCTCGGCTCGATGATGAGCACCCCGGCCTACGGCGCCCCGGTCGACGCCGGTTCCGGCTACGAGGGCGGCGACTACTCCGGCGCCGACTACGACTCCTCCGACTTCGACGCCGGCTTCGACGGCGGTGGCGGCTTCGACGGCGGTGGCGGGGACTTCGGGGGCGGGGGCGACTTCGGCGGCGGGTTCTGATCCCGCGAGGAGGTCCCGGGCCGTGACAGCCGGGCCGCGGGGGCCCCCCGGGGGGCCCCGGGGGGGGGGGGTGGGGGGGGGGGTTTGGGGGGGGGGGGGGGGGGGGGGGGGGGGGGGGGGGCGGGCGGCTCTGGTTCCGGCGGCATGCGCCCAGTACGGCACG
>NZ_JBHXTG010000087.1:0-287 GCF_042677465.1 Kitasatospora sp. NPDC127111 | reverse complement strand
GGGGTTTGAGCCGGGGGGGGGGGGGACTGGGGGGGGGGGGGTTTCTTGGGGGGGGGGATCTCACCCGCGGCGTGGGCCCGGGGCGGTCACTGCCGGGCCGCGCGGCCCCGCCGGGTGACCGGCGGGGCCGCCGTGCGAGCGGAGCCGGGGCGGGCCACGGCGCCCGCCGGCCGGTACCGGACGGGTTTGAGAACGCAACCCTGTGTGGCAGGCTGGCGGTGTGACCTCCCACACCCCCCCGGCCCCGCCCGCCCTGCCCGGCCGGCCCTGCTCGATCGCCGCCGCCC
>NZ_JBHXTG010000086.1:0-37311 GCF_042677465.1 Kitasatospora sp. NPDC127111 | reverse complement strand
CACACCCCACCCCACCCCCCACACCCCACCCCACCCCCCACACCCCACCCCACCCCCCACACCCCACCCCACCCCCCACACCCCACCCCACCCCCTCGCCCGCACCGACCCGCGCCGACGCCCGCCCCACGAGCGCGCCGCAGCCTGGGAACGCCATGACCGTCCTCGACACCCGCGCCCTCAACCGCGCCACCCTGGCCCGCCAGCACCTGCTCACGCGCAGCGACACCTCCGTGCCCCAGGCGGTGGCCCACCTGTGCGGCCTGCAGGCACAAGAGCCCCAGGAACCGTTCATCGGGCTGTGGTCCCGCCTGAGCGACTTCAAGCCCGAGCAACTGGACGATGCGCTGACCGGCCGCACCGTGGTGCGCACCCACCTGATGCGCCGCACCGTCCACCTCGTCACCTCCGACGACGCGCTCGCCTGGCGAGCCCGCCACGACACCATGCTGCGCCAGCGAGTGCTGGGCACCTACCCGCGCGAACTGGCCGGCATCGACCTGGATGAGCTCGCCACCGCCGGCCGCTGCGTCATGGCCGACCAGCGGCCGCGCACCATGCGCGAGCTCGTCCAAGCCCTCGAAGACCGCTGGCCCGGCCCACCGCGCCGCGTCCTGGGCGAACTGCTCGTCGCCGCCCTCATCCCCATGGCCCAACTCCCGCCCCGCGGCCTCTGGCAGCAGAGCGCCGGCGTACGCAACCTGCCGCTGGCCACCTGGCTGGAACGGGACATCGACCCCCTGCCCGCCGCGCACGGCGATCCCGTGGGGCGGCAACTGCTGCGCCGCTACCTCGCCGCCTACGGGCCCGCCGCCAGCGCGGACCTGCGCGCCTGGTGCGGCCTCGCCGGCCTTCCCGCCGCCGTCAAAGCCGCCCGCGACGAACTCGTCGTCTTCCGCGACGAACGCGGCCGCGAACTGCTCGACCTGCCCGACGCACCCCGGCCCCACCCCGACACCCCCGCGCCGGTCAGGTTCCTGCCGGCCTTCGACAACGCCGTCCTCGGCTACCACGACCGCGGCCGCGTCATCGACGCCCCCCACCTCGGCCTGTCCGTCGCGGGCCACCGCTTGGTCCTGGTCGACGGGCGCGTCACCGCCACCTGGACCGTGCGCGGCAACCACCTGCGCGTCAGTCCCCTCCGGCCCCTCACCGCCCCGGAACGGGAAGCCGTCCGCGCCGAAGCCCAGGACCTGAGCGCCTTCCTGGACGCGGACATCGAGCACGTCCGACTCGACACCGAAAACTGACGATCACCCACTCCCGATCCCGACGGGAGGGGACCGTTCACCCCGCCCACAGGATCCCATGAACCCGCGCCCGTCGCGGCCGGCCCTGGCCGCCGCCACGACCGTGGCACCGGCCTGGGGACGGCCGCCTACACCGGAAGGCGCGGGGCCCCGCCCGCCGCCCGGGTGGGTGCCCATGCCGAGTTCACAGCTGTGTCGCAACGCGGACCAGGTCGGCAACGGCACGAAGGCGGCTGTTCGGCGGCCAGGCGATCACCGTCGTCACCGGCGCGGCGTCCAGGACCGGCACCGCGGCGAGGTCCCGGCGCAGGTCGGCGCCGGCCGACTCGGGAATGACCACGGTGGTACGGCCGAGCGCGATCAGCTGGAACAGCTGGGTCAGGTTCCGTATCTCCGCGCCCGGTCCTTCCGGGTAGCTGCCGCCGGGACCGGGCCAGCGGGCCATCGGCAGCTCCGGCAGCGCGGTGACGTCGGCCATCCTCACCTGGGAGCGGATGGCGAGCGGGTGGGAGGCCGGCAGGATCGCGACCTGACCCTCGGTGGACAGGACTTCGGTGTCGAGCCCGGCTGCCGAGTCGAAGGGCAGGTGCAGCAGCGCCACGTCGGCCTGTCCCTCCTGCAGCAGCCGCCGGTGCTGGTGCGCCTCGCAGAGCAGCAGATCGACGGTGACCGCACCGGGTTCCGCGGCGTAGGCGTCGAGCAGTTTCGTCAGCAGCTCGCCACCGGTGCCGGCTTTGACCGCGAGGACGAGGCTGGGGTGTGCCGTGGCCGCCCGTTGGGTACGCCGCTCAGCCGCGGTCACCGCACTGAGGATCGCGCGTCCTTCGGCCAGCAGCACGGCTCCGGCCTCGGTGAGCGTGACCTTGCGGCTGGTGCGTTCCAGCAGTGCGGTGCCGAGCCGCCGCTCGAGCTGGGCGATCGTGCGCGACAGCGGCGGCTGGGCTATCCCCAGGCGCTGGGCAGCCCTGCCGAAGTGCAATTCCTCGGCGACGGCGACGAAGTACCGCAGCTCGCGTATGTCCACGGGTCCAGGCTAGGACGGCAGGCGGCTGATCGATACCGCTCGGGTATCGCCGCACTACCGGGAGGGTGTTGGTGCCCGGCTGCGGCGCAGGCATGCTCGCTGTCATGAGCGAGAAGACGATCGCGCTGGTCACCGGCGCGAACAAGGGAATCGGGTACGAGATCGCGGCCGGGCTGGGCGCGCGGGGCTGGAGCGTCGGTGTCGGCGCCCGGGACGAGCAGCGCCGCAACGACGCCGTGGCGAAATTGCGTGCGGCCGGCGCGGACGCGTTCGGCGTGCCCCTGGACGTGACCGACGCCGGGAGCGTGGCCGCCGCGGTCCAACTGATCGAGGAGCGGGCAGGACGGCTGGACGTACTGGTCAACAACGCCGGCATCGCCGGCGGCTGGCCGCAGGAACCGACGACCATCGACCTCGAGACCGTGCGGCGACTGCTGGAGACCAACGTCCTGGGCGTCATCAGGGTCACCAACGCGATGCTGCCCCTGCTGCTCCGTTCGGCGCACCCGCGCATCGTCAACCAGTCCAGCCACGTCGCCTCCCTGACCCTGCAGACCACGCCCGGCGTGGACCTCGGGGGGATCAGCGGGGCGTACGCGCCGACGAAGACCTACCTCAACGCCGTCACCATCCAGTACGCCAAGGAGCTGAGCGGCACCAACGTCCTGATCAACAACGCCTGCCCCGGCTACGTGGCCACCGACCTCAACGGATTCAGCGGGACGCAGACCCCCGAGCAGGGCGCGGCGATCGCCGTCCGGCTGGCGACCTTGCCGGACGACGGCCCGACCGGCCAGCTGTTCGACGACAGCGGGGTCGTGCCCTGGTGACCTGACCTCGGACGCGTTCCCCGTCGATCGGGCCGTGGCCGCCCGCCCGCCCGCCAGCCGGCGGGCCCCGGCGTCTTCGCAAATCGTCGTGGGTGGCCCCTGTCGGCGGCGACGACGGGGGCGGACGGCGTCAGGGTGCCGGTGGGTGGCCGGGATGCTGGCGGGTACGGACGATGACGCGTTGATGCGGGGCCGGTGTACGGGGGCGGATCACGACGACCCGGATCCGGGGCCGCGGCCGGGCCACGTCTACCGGGAGGGTGGCGGGGCCGTTGGACGGGTTGCTGATCGATGTGAGCGGAGGGAGCCACGAGGAACTCGAAGAGGGGGCGGCCCCTGGAAGCGGAGATCGGGGCCTGCGGTGCCGGCGGGCGTGCTCACTACGGTCCCCGGCCTGGAGACTGCTGGCACTGGCACGGGGACTCGGAGGTTGACACCGCCTGACCGCGGTGCGGCGGTGGTCGGGATCAGTCCCGCAGGCCTCGCCAGATCGGGTGCCGCAGCCGGCCGGCCGGGGTGAGTTCCAGGAACTCGACCTCGGCGCGGAGTGTGGGCCGGACGAAGCGGATCTCGGTGCCGCGCGGCAGTCCGAGGCCGGTGGGTGTGCCGGTGAACGGTGACATCGGCTGATCGAGGCGGCGCAGCGCGGCGGCGAGAGCACGGCGTTCGGCGGTGGTGAAGCCGGTGCCGACGGAGCCGGTGAACAGGAGCCGGCCGGGTTCGACGGGGACGCCGACGAGGACGGCGCGCACGGTGGCGCCGCCGGGCAGCCAGCCGCCGATGACCACGTCCGCGGTACGGAGGTGCTTGATCTTGATCCAGTCCCGGGACCGGGCGCCGGGGCGGTAGAGGGAGTCGGAGCGCTTGGCGATCACGCCCTCCAGCCGCTGCTCCTTCGTCCAGCCGTAGGCCTCGGTGACCGAGGTCCACACCGGCGGCACCCGCAGCCCGGGCCGCTCCAGGTCGAGCCCTTCGAGGACGGTGCGCCGCTGCCGGTACGGCTCGGTGAGCAGCGGTCGGTCCGTGTGGAGGAGGTCGAACGCGACGAACAGGGCGGGCGTGCTCGCGGCGGCGGCCCGGACCGCGGCGGGGCGGGTGCGGTGGATTCTGGTCTGCAGCGCGGCGAACGAGGGCAGTGCGCCCCGCATCATGACCACCTCGCCGTCCAGGACCAGGGGCCCGGGCACGTCGGCGAGCGCCTCGACGACCTCGGGGAAGCGGGCGGTGTAGTCGGCATCGTGCCGGCCGGCCAGGCGTACCGAGTCCCCTTCCCGGTAGGCGACGGCCCGGATGCCGTCCCACGTCGCCTCCGCCCACCAGCCGGCTCCGGACGGCAGCGGCCCGGCGGTGGCGAGCATCGGCTCGAGGTGCGGCAGCCGGACCTGCGCGGGTCCCCGGGGGCTCATACCGTCCAGGATCTGCCGCCCGGCCCCGGGGGGCGAAGTGCGGTACCGCCGGGCGGCCGCACACGGCTCGCCCGGGTGCACCACGATGGAGGACACAGCCCGTCCCCGCTACCGCGCCGACGACGTCATCGAGGAGACCGCCCGGCCCGAGCGCCGGCTGCTCGTGGTGGCCGTCGTGAAGGGGTCTCCCTGGTGCGCCATCTCGACCTGACGGTGCCCGGCGAGCCGGATGCGGAGCCGCGGGAGAGTACATGGGCAACCTTGAGCAGTGATCAAGCCGGTGCGGACGCGTTCGCGGCAGTAGAGCAGCTGAGGTCATCCATGGTCAGAGGGTCGCCAGCCGGACGAGGAGCATCGTCACCGTGCCCACGACGAACACCGACCCCAGCACCGTGAACAGCAGGTCGACCGTCCTGATGTCCCAGCCCTTGATGGCGAACCGGTGCGGGGCTTTTGGATCGTATTGGACCACGACGTGCGCCCCCACGCGGAAGTCGTCTCCGACGACCTTGCGGCCGAACCTGGAGGAGTACTCGCACGTGCGCCCGTCCCGGGCCGTCCAGGCCGCGACGGGGTGGTAGGACGTGGAGCCTTCGTCGTTCCGGCTGGCATCGTGGCGGACGATCCGCGCCTCGGCAGTGACGCCCGTGCGGCGGAGCGCGCGGGCGCGGCGGAGGCCGTGGACGCCGAAGCCGAGGAAGATCGCGCCGATCGCCAGGGGGATGAGGGAGAAGAGCCATTCGCGTTGCACGTGTTACGTGACGCGTGCGCTGAGCCGGCAGTTGCGGGTGGAGGGGCAGTGACAATCCTCAGGCGGGGCCCTTCTTGACGACCAGACTTCGGTGAGCCTGCTCGACCGTCTGGCTCTGTTCACTACAACGGGTTCTGACTCAACTTCCGTGAACCGCACACGCTGAGTGACGATGCTGCGGTGCGGTCGCTTCGGGAAGTTGCCCAAAATCGTCAGCGCCGGGTCCGTTGTGGCCGACAGTGCAGGACCGTGGACGATCGGGTGCCCCGCTTGGAGGGGCTGCTGATTCCGTCGGTCGCGGGTGTCGCGGTGCTGTCGGTCGACGTGGACGTCGAGTCGGTGAACGTGACGCTCCAGTCTTCAGCGGCGAGTTACAGCTGCCCGGGGTGCGGGGGCTTGTCGACCCGGGTGCATAGCTGGTACCCGCGGTTTGCCGTCGACGGGCCGGTCGGGGGGATGCGGGTGCGGCTGAGCCTGCGGGTGCGGCGCTTCGTGTGCGTTAGCTCGTCGTGCGGGCGGCGGACCTTCGTCGAGCAGATCCACCGGCGGTGCCCAGGGTCCAGCCGTGGGCGGCGACCAGGGCGGTGAACACGTCGGCGATCGGCTGCGGTGCGCGCGGGCCCTGAGTCAGGACTTGTTTGAGTACGGGTGCTCAGGCGTCGGCCCGGGTCGCCCGCCTACGGTGGCGGTACGGAGTGGGGCGGGGGAGGGAGTGGGGTGTTCGACAAGGCGTTGGCGAAGGGATGCCTGGGGGCCGTGGTGGGCCTCGTCGTCGTGGTCTTCGCCGTGTTCGTGTTCCAAATGGGCGTGTGGTGGTACATCGGGCTCGACGACCCGTACACGCCGAAGCCCGGGCCCGAGCACGTCCGCCTCACCGCGGCCGAGTTCCGGGAACGCAGCGAGCAGGCCCTCCACGACACGGTCGGCGGCTTCAGCCCGGGCCTGGTGCTGAGCGACACCGGCTACACCGTCGAGCAGTACCAGCGGCGCCCGAACGGCGAGCCGAGCAGGCTGTCCTTCGTCGACCGGCAGTTCACCGCCCGCACCAGGATCCTCGCCTCTCACCGCGGGGAGCTGGCGGACGGCATCGCCGCCCACTGGCGGGAGCACGGTTACCAGCAGCAAGGCTGGATCTGGACCCCCGCCGAGCGGGAGAAAGGCCCGGACTACCACTTCAGCGCCGAATCCTCCGGGGGGATCAGGGTCTACGTCGCCCTTGTACCGGGCCCCGACCAGACGCTCACCCTCACCATGTCCATCCGCGGCGACGGCGTCGAGTACGCCCCGGACTCCGCCCGGCCCACCACCGCCCTCCAGCCGGACATCGAGGACGCCCACTGGTCGGACGGCGAGGGTCAGGTGCAGCGTGCGGCGGAGCTGACGGCACTGCACGGGGCCGCCGTCGCGGCCGGCCGAGCCGCTAGCAAGCTGCCGGCCGGATGAGCGGCACCGCCCGACGCGGGCTCGTTCCGGGTGCCGGGCGGGTGCTGCCCCCCACCGTCCGCCCGCTCCGCACTCGGCTGCCGTGGTCGCCCTCGACGCCGAGTTGCACGCCACCCTGGCCGCCTTCGGGGAGACGGCCGCTCCGTCGCGAGAGGCCTTCGAGGACTTGGATGAAGATGTCCTCGTCCGTGTGTCCATCTCCGGACACACAGGGTCGACGTGCGCCAGCTGGCCCTGTTTCCGCTTGCCGAATGCCGCAGCAAACGCACCCTGAAAGCAGACAACTGCTATCTGGAGGTTGCCATGGCGACGCTGTACCGCAAGGGTGAGACCGAAGCCCGCGAAGTCGAGATGTTCCAACTGGACCTCGAAGAGGGCGATCTGGAGACAATGCGTGCTGATCCCGAGCGGTTCGTCAGGGATGCGCTCAAGGACCATCTGAGCCTGGTCAACGGCGTTTCCATCGATGCCCGCGTGATGGCCAGCCTGACAGGCAGTGAAACCTTGTCGGGGGTCATCGTGCACCATACCGTCAGCGGCAAGTGGGAGTCTTGGGTCGAAGTGACCCGGATGTAGGGACGCGCTACCCTGCGGGGCCGACACCGCACACTGTCTCAAAGGGGCCCACGTCGACCTCGATATCGGAGCGGAGCTGGAGGTCAGCGCCAGCCGGAGATGGCCGGGAAGTGTGTTGCGGGTTCCGCGGGCGCACGTTCGCGCCGGTGGAACCGGGCAGATCTGCCGGTCCGGGTCGGAGAAGGTCGGGCCGCCGGCCGCGAGCGGGCGCCCGAGCCGGGGCCGGGACGGCTATGGCCTCGCCGGGCGGCTGGCGGAAGCTGGCGCCCTGCTCGACCGGCAGCCGGGGACCCGGCGCCCGAAGTCCTGATCGACGACACCCTGGCCCCACCGCCCGTAGCGCTCGACAGCGTCACAAGGCGGCAGACCCCGACACGGACGTCGGGGTCTGCCGCCTTCCACGGCATAGGTGATCCATCACCAGAGCTTCGCGCCCAGCACTCTGCGGGGGTGGCCTACTGCCCGCAGTCGGTGGGGAACACCTCGACCCGCGGTCCGTTCGGCGGGGCGAGGACGTCTCGGTAGTGGTGGTCGAACAGAAACCAGTCCGCCAGCGGCTCAGTGGGGATCGGCGGAAGGCCGGCGGCATGCTCGATCGCCAGCTCCTCCGGGGTACGGCCGAGCACAGCGGCCAGGTCCCGCAGGATCTGCGCCTCCACCCCCGGAGACCCATGGTGCGCGGGCCTGGCCTGCACGGCCCCGTTCGACGTCCCGACCTTGGACCGCGCTCCGCCAAGACCCGCAGACCCAGGAGCGGAGACGAAGCCGACTTCCTGGTGCCGCGCACCGGGGTGAGGACGGGTTGTCCGCGTGCCGCGCGCCGGGGTGTGACGGGTTGTCCGCCGCGCGGGGCCCGGCGGGGTGGGAGAGCGCGGTGGTGGTCAGCCTCCGTGGGCGGTGAGTGTGTAGCCTTCGGGGCCCTCGAAGGAGAACATCGGTCCGAACGGGCTGTCCACGACGGGGGTCAGGATCCTGACTCCGGCGGTGGTGAGCTGGTCGTGGAGCTGGTGGGCGTCCGTGGTCCGGAACCAGAGCACCACGCCCAGCCCGGGACGTGCGGTGTCGGCGAGGTCGACGCCCGGGAGGAGCCCACGGACGGCGAACGGGGTCGGCTTGGTGTCGAACACGACCGCGCCGGGCGGCGAGACGGCGGCCCGGCGCAGGCCCAGGTGCTGTTCGCAGAAGGTCGCTGCCGCTTGCACGTCGCGCACTTGCAGGGCGACGAAGTCGGGGCCGTCGATGGTGGCGGGCATGGGTGTTCCTCGATCCGTATGTCAGAACTTTGACATAGCGGAGACTAGGATCTCGCGGCACTCATGTCAAAATGCTGACATGATGGAGACTTCGTCGGCCGAGCCGCCCCACCCCGCCAAGGACGTCACCCAACACGTGGGCTACCTGCTCAAACGAGCCCAGGCCGCCCTGCGCGGCGCCATGGACAAGGCCCTGCGCGAGCACGGACTGACCGTGCCGCAATACGCCACGCTCGAACTCCTGGCCCTGCACCCCGGCATGTCCAACGCCGACCTCGCCCGCGCGACCTTCGTCACCCGGCAGTCCGGAAACGTCGTCCTGCGGGGCCTGCAGGAAGCGGGACTGATCACACGCCCCGCCACCGCCGACCACGGCCGAGCCCGGCCCGCCCACCTCACCGAGGAAGGCCACACCCGCCTGGCCGCGGTCCAAGCCGCCGTCTACGCCATCGAAGAGCGCATGGTGGAGGCGATCCCGCCCCAGCGCATGGCCGCGCTGCTCACCGACCTCGACCGCATCGCGGCAGCTCTGGAGAAATGACCCGGGCCGATTGTCCGGCCCGGCTCTAAGCGGCGCCAGTGGCGGCAGCAACGCGTCGAAGACCGCCGGTTGCCGCCCGGCCGGAAGGCCCGCCCGCCGCTGGGCGCCCCACCCCGCGTTTCAGCGGGTCAGCCATCGTGGCCAAGCCCCTTCCCCACGCCGGCGCCTCTTCCCACGCGATAGCCGAAGAAAGAGGACCGGACTGTCACCACCTGCCCAGACGGGCCACCTTCGGCTTCGCCCCGGCGGCCTGCTCCGCGGCCCGCAGCCCTCCCCGCCCCATGCCGAGCGCGCACCCGCCGACCGCCCCGCCGGACGGGCGTGACCAGCCGGGCGTGACCAGCCAGGCGCCGGCGAGGTGCGCCTCCGGGCGGCTACGGTTTCACCAGCCGGGCAGGGAGGGGTTCGTGAAGTTCACCATCGACACCGAAGCCGATGCGTACGAGCGGGCCTGCGAGGTGGTGAACGCCGCCTACGGCCGGCCCGCGCGGCCCCATCTGGCTGCGCCGCTGCCGCTGGCGCGGGGCGAGGTCTGGAGGGATCAGGAGCGGCCGGGGGCTGAGCCCTGGAGCGAGGACCTGCTGCGGGCCTGGGTGCGGGCGTTGTGGGGACTGTCGGATCCGGCGCTGGCGGTCTACTGGCTTTGCGGCCGGCCGGGTGTCGCGGTGCGCTCGTACGCGCTGATCCCGGTGCTGGCGCCTGGTGCGGGCCGCGGAGCGGACTGCGTCAAGCGCCATCGGACCTGTATCAACCAGGCCCTGCGCGCGGCCCGATCGGTCGGCCGGAACCGGATGCCGTTCGCCCGCAACGAGGGCCGTCGCACGTACACCGCCGCGCCGCAGGTGGCCCGGATCGTGCTCGATGAGCTGAGCAAGGGCCCTCTGCACGCCGAGATCCTCGAGCGCGCCGCTCTGGCGGAAAGCCTGGCCGAAGACGGCAGGACCGCCTGACCTACGGCAGGACCGTTCCTCGTACCTGGTCGGGCGTCAGGGCGTCAGGGCGTCAGGTCGCTTCTCCGAACTGGCGGGGAGCGTCATTCCTGAAGCGCGGCAGTCGGAGCCGCCCATGGGTCGTCGCCGAGGTGGCCGGTGTCGGGAGAGACGGCGTTCGGCTGACGGCTTTGGGCTTCCTCCCGTTGAGCGGGCACGTCGGGGATGGCGGCGATGGCCTCGGTGAAACGGTTCTGCCGGATCAGCAGTTCGGCCAGATCGGTCGCGGCTCGCTTTCCGGGCAGCGAGCGCAGGAGGGCCATGGCCTCCTCGACGCGGCCGTCCTGGGCGAGCAGCCACGCGATGGTGAGCTCGCGGTCGTCCACCTCGTCGGCCGGGAGGGCCTCGATCTCCGTGATCGCTTCCCGGGCGCGGCCGGACTCTCCCATCAGCCACCAGCGGTTGGAGCGGAGCCAGGACGCCTCGTTCTCCGCGAGGAATTCGGGGCTGCGGCCTTCCGTGAGTCCGATTGCCTTGCCGTGCTGGCCCTGGTCGGCCAGGAGGATCAGGGCCCCCTGGAGGAGATTTCCGTCGTAGAGGTCGTCGAACGTGTGCTCCGCCGCCTTGATCGCCTCGTCGAACCTGCCCTGGCGGATGAGCAGGCCCATCAGCATGCTGTCGTACCAGCCCGGATGACCGGCGGCGATGAGACCACGCAGGAAGGTCTCCGCCTCGCCGGCCCGTTCCGCGTTCTCCAGCGCCGTCACGTAGGGACCCACGGCGCTGTGCCTCTGGGTGTCGGCGAGTTCGCGCAGCTCATCGATCCGGCCGTGCCGGGCCAGCAGCTCCGCGTAGAACTCGACGTTGTTCTGCGGCCCGTAGCCGCGTGCGGCCGTATCCGCTTCGAGCAGCCGGATCGCCTCGTCCACGCGGCCGGACCGTTCCAGGACCCGGGCCTGCGCGGACAGGACCGCCCAGAGGTCACGGACGCCGGGCTGTTCCGGGTCGCGCCGGAAGTCCTCGGCGATCGGAGCCAACAGCTCCAGCACCCGCTCGTCGCTCCCCAGGCCATCGGTCATCTCCACCAGGGCCGCCAGCACCCGCCCTGCGCGCAGGTGCGGGACGAGTACGCCCAGCGCCTCCTCCACCCGCCCGGCCCGCACCAGCACCTCGGCATGGTCCCGCGCCGCGTCGGCCGCGCTCTCCTTCGATCCCTCGGGGCGCGTCAGCTCCAGCGCCTGGTCGACCCGGCCCCACCGCACCAGCACGTCCGCACCCACCCGCACCGCCCGCTGCCAACCGGTGGCCGCGAACGGCTCCACCACCGCCCAGGCCCGCCCGAACTCCCCAACCGCACACAGCTCCCGCATCGCGCCCACGGCGCAGAACCAGTCCGCGCGCTCCTGCGCCGCCTGGACCAGAGCCTCCAGGCCACCGCGTTCGCGGATGTCGTCCACGAGCCGCGGCAGCACGCCGCCGAGGGTGTCCACCTGCCACTGAAGATCATCCACCTTCACGCGGGCAGCCTAGTGTCCGAACGTCTCACGACGTCCAACCGGCCGAGGGGCCCTCCGGCGCCGACCCGGCGAACCGATGCGGGCACAGCACTAGAGAGCCGAGATGGAGGCCGGTGCGCGTTCGGCGCGGCTCAGTGCGCGCAGCACATCAGTCGCTCCATGGCGTCGCAGTGCGATCCGCGCCAGCAGGTCCACGACCGTCTCAACGGCCAGGGCCGGGAACTCCGGTGTGGGAAGCCCGACACTGTACGCGAGGTCGTCGGAGTGGACGATGAGCTCCAGGGTCCGGCTGGTGACGAAGTCGTCGAGACTGATCGACCACGGTCCCCAGGTCGGGCGGCGGACGCGTCGGTCCGGCGCGGCCGGCAAGGTGCCGCGCAGCTCGTCGACGCACGTGGCGACTCGCGCGGCCAGTGCGGCGGGACCATCGGCGGCCTCGTCCTCTCCGCCGGATCGGATGCCCTGATTGAACGGGGTGTCGATGTCCGAGCCGATCCAGCTCACCCGCCGGTAGTACTCGTGGATCGAGATGGTGGGCTCGGAGGGTTCCGGCTCGGCCAGCACCGCGGGAATGAAGAAGACCTGCCCGGCCAGGTGGCCCGCCAGCCCACGGACGCTGAGCTTCGCCAGCGCGGAGGGCTGGTGCCAGCCGCCCGCGACCGCCGGCTCTGCCAGCAGCCTCCCCGCTGATTCCGCCACGCTCAGGTAGAGCTCCCTGACCTGTGTCACTTTCTCATCCCCCTGTCGTCGGTGATTGCCTCACCGGTCAACCTCGCGAACAGGTGAAGCATTCCGGACACGACCCGCTGGTCCCGGATCGACGATGCACCGGTCCAGGCGCCGCCGAGACGGCGAATCCCGCGGATTGATCACGACCCGGTACGCGCCCTGGCCAGGAGCTGTCCGGCCGATCACACGGAGGTGGAGGAAAACGGCGGGCCGGGGGCTTGTCGGCCCTGGTAGAACTGGGTCGATGGGTGTTCAGGAACGTGACCGCAAGGTGTACCGGCCTCTGCGGCGGGCCGGCCTCGAGGTGATCCCCAACGCTGTGCCAGCGGGCACGATGCCGTTCGTCCGCGGGTACGGTGCGCAGGACGTGGCCGGAGGCTTCTGGCACCCGTACGGCACCTCGCGCCTGGTCGAGCGGCTCAACGCGGACTGGTACGACCTGGCGGTCTCCTCGGGCCTCTTCGACCGGCGGCGGGAGTTCCTCGTGCAGCTTCCCCAGGGCACCCGTTCGCACCGGGCCGCTCTGCAGCACCTGCACAGCGGCATCACCGCCCCAGCGCTGTGGCACCGGGTCCGGCTGCTGGATCGCTGGGACATCATGGGCCGAGGCGCGGCATCGGCGTTCCTGGGCGTGCACTCGGGCCACCCGGGCTTCGGCATGATGGCTCTGGACGGCAGCGTGTACGTCCAAGCCTCGACGGGTGAGACCGGCATCGACGTGCTCGTGGTGCGTCACCCGGACCGGTCGGAGAATGTCCTGCGATACCTGGAGTGGATCACGCGTTACGACAGCCCCTACGCGAACCGCGAGGAAAAGCAGCGTGTCGCCGTCTGGCTCGCCAGCCGTGCAGGGGGCCTTCCGGGTCGCTGATGACGAGAGCTCGCCCTCACCTACCTGTTCGGCGGAGGAACGTGCGGCGAGTGCGGCGCCGAGTTCTCGATCGCCGAGCAAGTGGCCGAGCAGTACTGAGACGCCCAGCGACCAGGCCGGCCGGAGCGGAGAACCCGTGTTCTCCGCTCCGGCCGGGGCCAGACCTGCGAAGGTGGTCTCCCCATCCATCGTGGAAGTTTCCCCGGCGGGTCCGGCTGGTTCGCACCCGTTCGGAACGTCTGCGTCCGCAACGAGTTCGGCAACGAGTGCGTGCGGCAGGTCCAGTGCGGCAGGATAGGCAACCAACGAGGCTCCCCGGCAGAAGAGTTGAGACGTCAGACATCTCCCTCAACTGCCTGGCGGCCTCGTCCGTTCTCCTCCGGCCCACGACCGTCCAGCCGTCATCCGATCGGTGGCCTCGCCGAAAAGGCCCGCTGCGCTCCCGAACCCAGCCTGGTGCGGTCCGCCGCCCACCGCATCCGGAAGTCGTTCGGGCGGCGCCGGAGCCGGTCGGGACGTAACGTATGGGGGAACTGGCCGGAGACACCGGACTGTCGGCCCTGACCAGTCGGCTTGCTCCGCAGTCTGGATAGCGACATGAGCTCGACGAAGAAGGTTGTTATCGTCACCGGCGCATCCCAAGGAATTGGTGCAGGTGTCGCCGCCGCATATCGCCAACGAGGGTACGCGCTCGTCGCAGTCGCGCGGTCCATCCCGGCGTCGGAGGATCCGGACGTCCTCGCTGTCTCCGGCGACCTGTCGCAGCCGGGTACCGGCGCCAAGATCGTTGACCAGGCGATGGCTCGCTTCGGCCGGATCGACACGCTGGTAAACAACGCCGGCGTGTACATCGAGAAGCCGTTCACCGACTACACCGACGCCGACTACGACCTGGTGGCCGGCGTCAATCTGCGCGGCTTCTTCGACGTCACCCGCAGTGCCATCCCCGCGATGCTCGCCGGCGGCGACGGCGGGCACGTGCTGTGTGTGTCCACGTCTCTGGTCGACCGCGCCAACGCGCGCATCCCTGCGGCACTCGCCTCGCTGACCAAGGGTGGCCTCGTCGCCGTCACCAAGGAACTGGCCATCGAGTACGCGGCGCGCGGCATCCGCGCCAACGCCCTATCGCTCGGCGTCATCCGCACCCCGATGCGCCCTGACGACCCGGGCGGCGTACTGGCCGCGCTGCACCCAATGGGACGCATGGGCGAGATCGACGACGTCGTGGAGGCGATCATGTATCTGGAGCAGGCCTCGTTCGTCACCGGCGAGATCCTGCACGTCGACGGCGGTCAGAGCGCCGGCTTCCGACACTTTCCGGACGCGACGCGTGACATACGCACACGGAGGATCGATGGACAGGCCGACCAGCGACACGACGAGCGGCAAGGCCGATGACGAAGCGGTGCCGCGTGACGTCCTGGAGCGCTGGAAGTCCGCGGTGGACGCACACGAACCCGAGCGGGTCGCCGTCTTCACCGACGACGCCATCTTCCAGGGCCTGCACCCCTACACCGTCGGGCGGCAAGGCGTCGCGGACTACTGCGCCTCGCAGCCGCTCGGGAAGACGGCCGACTCCAGATCCTTCAAACCCGCAGACCCGCGCCCGACCTGGTCCTGGATTGTCTCAGCGTCGAATTCTCCTTCACCGACCAGCCACCACTGCCGGTGTTCCTCGCCGTGCTCGCGGTCGCCACGCCCGACGGCAAGGGTCGCGCACTGCCAGATCTCCACACTCGACTGAGCGCACAAGTCGGCTGGCCAAATCGACAGGCAACTGATCGGTACCGACCTCCCAAGGAAACGTTCCATGGAATACCTCGTGACGATGACCACCCGAGTTCCGGAAGGGACTTCAGAGCCCGAGGTTGACGAAATCCGGGCCCGCGAGGCCGCGCACACCCGCGAGCTCGCAGCTCAGGGGCGGGTCCTGCGCCTGTGGCGTCCACCTCTGGGGCCGGGAGAGTGGCGCACGATCGGGCTGTTCGCGGCGGACGGACCTGATGATCTCGAACGGACGCTGGCATCCATGCCCCTGCGGATTTGGCGGACAGATGAGCCCACCCCACTCGGCGCGCACGCCAACGACCCCGGGAGCGGCACCGTGCCGCTGGCGGCGGACGAAGGGGAATACCTGGTCACGTTCCACGTCGCCATACCGGAAGGCACGGACTCGCAGGCCGTTGAGGAGATGGAATCAGGTGAGGCCCGACGTGCGCGGGAGTTGGCCGCGGAAGGCCGCCTCGTCCGGCTTTGGACACTGCCAGGACATGGCCGCAACCTCAGTCTCTGGCAAGCGCCAGCAGCCGACGTGCTCCAAAGGGCCTTGGGCTCGCTGCCGATGACGGCGGCCGACTGGCTAACTTCGGAGACCGTGCCTCTCACCAGGCACCCCAGCGACCCCGCCACCGTCAAGCACGACGAACCCACCCCGGGCGCTGCCGGTACGCCCACGACGTGACGGTGGCGTAGTACTGCACCCGCACTTGATCACGGGTGACTTGGCGAATGATTGATCTTGGAGTGGGGCAGGTCGAGGAGGGGAAGGCGGCGCTGGCGGGGTTGCCCGCCCGCTTCGCGTCGCGCTTCACCAGATCGGAGCCGCGCGGGCGGGCACTGGAGTACCTGGCGGGACTGATCGCCCCGCTGGAACGCAAGAACGGGTGGTCGCTGGCGGAACGAGCCGCAAGGGCTGCCCGGACGGAATGCAGCGCCTGCTGAACTCGGCTGACCGGGACGCTGATGCGGTCCGTGACGACGTGCGGGACTTCGTGGTCGAGAGCATCGGTGACAAGAGCGCGGTGCTGACCGGCGACGACACCGGCTTCCTCGAGAATCAGCTGTCACCGATGTCTCCCGACGTGCTCGCCCGGGCCCCTTGACCGTTGCCCGGGCCGGGAGCAGGCGCATGCGCACGGGGCCGACCGGCGGTCAGCCCGCCGGCTCCGGCGCAGCGGTCCTGGACCAGTACTGGTGGGAGTGCAGCTCGGCGCCGATCGCGGTGAACACGGTGCGCGTCTCCGCGGTCGGATCGGCGGCCCCGTCGGCTTCGGCGGCGTACCAGCGCTGCTGGAGGTCGAGCGGGTCAGCGGGGAAAGTCGGTGTCGGACACGGGCGCGCCGTAGATCGCGCACCCGTGCGGGCAGTGGTGCGGACACGCTTGCTCCGGACGGCGGCCGCGCGGGGGCACGCCTGGGCGGTGGCTCCTAGCGTCAGGGGCATGACGACGGAGAACACGGCGGTGGTGGGGGTGCGGTCGGCGGAGGAGGTGTTCACCGCCCTGGACGAGATCGACAGGCGGTGCCGGCCGTTCACCGGCTACGAGCAGGGACTGCTGGAGGCGTACCGGTGGGCGGTCGGCACGTGGACCGCCGCGCCGGTGACGGCCGCCGCCACGGCCGGCCCGCTGGGGCCGTGCCGGGCGCAGCTGCTCGCCGAGTGCCAGGCGGCGGCCGTGGCGCTTCGGACCGCGGCGGACCGGACGGGGGCGGCACGGATGGCGGACGGGGAGCGGCTGCTGGGCGTGTACACGGGCCTGGCCTGGCTGTGCGGCCACCACGACGACCGGCCCTGACCGGCGCGCCCGCCGCCGGCCCCGAAGCCGGTCCTGCGCCGGAAGTACCGGGCGATGCGGCCGGCCGGAGCCGTTCATCCAGCCATCGCCCGCACCTGCGCCGCCCGCCGGTGCGGGCGGTCCTGGGCCGTCGGTTCCGGCGCGGCTGGGCCGGGCGTAGTGTGTGGTGTACCGGTTGGTGTCATCGTGGCCTGGCCGGATGCCCGTCGGCTGTCGCCGCACTGTCTCCCGCACCCGTGTGGACATGGATGCCCCGGCCCGCCGCTCCCGAGGGCGGCGGAGCCTCTGGTGGGCCGGGAGACACGCCATGGCTTCCTACGACCGTCTTGTCCAGTCCTCCACGCCTCACGCGGTCTTCGCCCGCGACCTGAAGATCACCGTCAGCGTCGTCGGCGACGCGGTGGTGTGCGCGTTCGCCGGGCACCTGCACATGGACAACGAAGACCAGGTCCGCCGCACCCTGAGCCGGGCCATCGCCACCCACCCCGCCCTGCTGGCCGTCGACCTCTCGGGCGTCGAGCTGTTCTCCTCCAGCGGCCTGAACGCCCTGCTGTGCGCCCGCCGCGCCGCCCTCGCCCACCACGTCACCCTAAACCTGACGGCGCCCAGCCGGGCGGTGCTGCGCGTCTTCGCGATCACCGGGGCCGACGTGGTCTTCACGACCCGCCCCACCCTCCACCAGGCGCTCCACGGTGACCGCGGCGCACCGGTGACGGGCACGGTCGAGGACGCCCTGGGCGGGCACGCGCCCATGCCGCTCACCCGAGGGCCGCACCTCGTGCCGTAGAACCCGGGCCGGCCAGGGCACGCCCGCTACGCCGCCTGCCCGCGCCCGCCGGACCCGAGACGCACACCTCCGAGCCAGCACCGGCGGGCACCGTGCCGCCGCCGGCCTGGGGCAAGGGGGAGACATCCGACTGCTCCCGGTACACCCTCTCAGCCACGTTTGACCGGCGTCGTAGCTCTGCGGCTGGTTCAGTCGGTGGAGTTCTCAGGTGGAGGCCACGGCCCTTCGAAGGCCGGCCCGCAGTCGTGGGGCAGGTGGGCCACGACCAACGCGGCCGCCTCATGCGGTGTGAGTGACTCTCCCAGGACACGCTGTGGCGTGCCCAGCGGCGCGTACACCGTGCACGACTGCGCGTCGCCCACGATGAACGGCAGGTCGTTGCTCCACGGGAACTGCGTGTTCCTGTGGAAGTTGAGCGACCCGTGGCTCGGAAACGGGAACAGGGCCCGCAATCGCGGTTCGGCGTGGGCGGCTTCCACCACCGCCGGCTCCCCCCGTCTCGCCGTGGGGTCACCCTCCAACATCATCCGCCAGGTCTTCTCGACAGTCGTCTCCTCAGCCATCCCGCGATCATGACGCCCGTCCCTCCAACAGGACAACCCGCCCCCGGCACATCCCCTCGACCGGCAGGCGTATCGGGCCGGTCCCACCCCGTTCTTTCCCAGGTTTCACCCTGCGGCCTGGCACCCGGGACACGCCGGTCAGCGCAGCGGACACGTCTGCGGGCCGCAGCTCAGCAGCAGCGTGAGCGAGGCTGGCGTGGGCCATAGGGGTGGTGCTGTGGCCCCGTCCGGGTGATCCCTCCCGGCGAGGCGTTGGTGTGTCGATACGTCAGTTGCCGGGTCTTTGGGGCGGTAACGCGAAAAATTGATCACTGTCGGCCGTTGAAACGCTACGCTCCGCCAGGGCCGTGCTCGCTGGGCAACGTTCTTGAGGACGACCCTGGGTGGGTCTGTTCCTGTCGTGTCGTGAACTGGATGGAGTGTTCAATGGCTAACTTTGACGCAACCGGTGCCTCCATCGGTGAGCACCTCTCGTTGAGCCTGTCGGTGGTGGCCGGTGAGACGGCTGTGCCGGTGTTCGTCGCCGACTTCGGTGCGGCCTTCGAGGGTGTGGTGCGGGTCAACAACTGGCTCGATCTGTCCCAGGCCGCTGGTGAGGACACGGCCTCGGGGCCGTGGGCCGTTGTGCTGCGCGGGTACTTCGAGAATGGGGGCGGCTACTGCTACCTGGCCAACACCGCCGAGCGGACCCTGCAGGAGGCGCTCACCTCGATCGAGGCCTTCGCCGACGTGACGATCCTGGTACCGCTGGGGCTGTGGGAGCAGGGTGCGGACGTGGCCGGCGAGACAGCCCGGGCCGTGACCGCATATGCGGCCTCCCACCTGGCGATGGCAATCCTGCACGCCGACCGCGACCACGATGCCCCGCAGGCCCGTGACGCGGCGGTGGCGTTCAAGCTGGATGCTGGCCAGAGCGCGCACACGGCCCTGTATCACCCGTGGCTGGTTCCGTCCGGGGACGGCGCCGAGCCGGTGCCGCCGGTCGGCGCGGTCACCGGGTTGTGGTGCGCGGTGGACCGCGACCGCGGGGTGTGGAAGGCCGCGGCGAACGTCGCCGTGAAGGGGGATGCGCGCCCGGCCCGGGCGGTGACCGACACGGAGCAGGGCGACGCCCAGCCGGTGAATTTCCTGTGCGAGTTCAAGGGCCGGAGCACGCTGGTCTGGGGCGCCCGCACGCTCGATGAGGCCGACGACTGGAAGTACATTCCGGTGCGGCGTCTGGCCGATGCGGTGGAGCGTGACCTGCAGAAGGCCCTCAGCTTCGCGGTGTTCGAGCCCAATAGCCAGCCGACGTGGGAGAGGTTGCGGGCGGCGGCGGACAACTACCTGCACAGCATCTGGCAGCAGGGTGGGCTGATGGGGACGAGGCCGGAGGAGGCGTACTTCGTCCAGATCGGCCAGGGCGTCACCATGACCGAGGAGGACGTCAGGGCCGGCAGGATCGTCCTGAGGGTCGGCCTCGCTGCGGTCCGTCCGGCCGAGTTCGTCATCGTGACCGTGACCGGTACGACGGCCCAGGCCTGACGGCCGGGCTTTCGGACTGTCAAGGCTGGCGGCGCCGCGGGGCATCGTGCCCGTGCGGCGCCGCCGTTGTTGTCAGTTCCGCTCGCCCGGGCGCTGGTTCAGCGCCCGGGTCAGGTCGCGGTTGGCCGCCCGCGCGGCGTCCAGGTCGGCGCGGGCCTCCTCCGGTTGGCCGGTCGGTTCCACGGTGCGCTGTTCGTCGCCCACGCCTACTTCCGGTTTCGGTTCGCCGTTCCGGCCGAGGCGCTGGAGCCAGCACTCGCCCTGCGCACCGCCGTGCACGAGACAACCGTCAGGATGCTGGGGCTGTCCCGGGCAGTTCTCGCTTCGGATGGCGGGGCACCAGCCACAGCCGACATCGTCCGGCGGGAGGAACTGGTCGAGGAGCAGGTACCGATCACCGCCCAACTGCACTCGGACTTCGTCACGGCGCTGCAGAACATCTCCAGCACACCGAACCCCTGAACGGGGCGCCGACGGCGTCCTACGGGCCCGACACGGGTATGTTCCGGGCAGTGCCCCAGCGGCCGACACGGCCCGCCCGAAGGCCCGGCGAGGCGAAGCGTCATTCATCCCCGGCGGCCGACAGTGCTTCCCGTCGGGTCCGCCCTGCTGCTGCGCGCCGGCCCCGCTCGGCTCGGCGGCGCGCTCCTGATGCCCGCGCGCGCCGGTCGTACGCTGGAAGAACCGGGTGGGACAGCCGCCCGGTGTGCCAGTCGGAGCCATTCATCCCTCCCACCGCCCGCATGCGACGTCGCCTCGCCGGTGCGGGCGGTCATGTGCTTCGGCGAGCCGTCCTGGCGGCGCCGAATTGCTGGCGCGCTTCCGCACCCCACGGCACGCCCCGCTGCCCGGAGGCCGAACGGCCGGTCAGCTGCGCCTAGTGCGGATGAGCGTGTCCCTGAGGAGGCGGATGGCCGCTTCGGCGTCGGCGAGTTCCTCCTCCGTGGGCAGGACAGCGCCGAAGGAGCGGCCCCCGGGGCATCCAGAGCACGCCAGCGCCCGCCGTACCCTGCAGATCACCGGGTTCGACACCGTCCTGCGGTCTGTCACCAGCGTCGGACAGGCGCTGCGCGAACACGGCGACGATCCGCGCTCGGTGTGATCGGGGACTGAGGAGCCGCCCAGGACAGGCGGCTGCCGGGCTGGCCGTTCGATCCTTCTCAGGGGCCTCACGTGCCGTTGTAGGCAAAGCTCACGGTCAGGGCGGCCACCGGGAGACAGAAGAATACGGCCCAGGGGCCCAGCTGGTGGTCACGGACCCGCAGGTGGGCCCACAACGCACCCACGAAGTACAACACGAGACCGGCGGCGGCGAGCGTGCCCAGCACCGGCACGGCGAACCCGGCCAGCAGTCCGAGCGCCCCTGCGGCCAGCAGTGCGCCCAGTGGGCGCATCCAGGACCGAGGCACGCGCAATTTGTCCGCCTGGCTCTTGGGGTACTCGTGGCCGATGAAGTTGGCCACGGCGGCCGTGCCGTTGACGGCCGCCGTGAGGATGATGATCACGAGGTAGGTGGCGAACACGAAAGTCTCCTTCTTCGGGCGTTGGCGTCGCGACGCCGGTCTGACCTGGCTTCCCAGCACCTTTTTCAGGCGCTCTGCAGGGTGAATACGAAGGTGGCCGTGCTCAGCACGAGCATGCCGGTGGCGTTGAGGAAGAGGTTGCGTCCCAGGTCGCGGGCGCGGATGTGCATGCCCACGGCGGTGAGGAAGTAGCAGACGACGGCGGCGCTGGTCAGCACCGCCAGCGGGGCGGACCAGATGCCCGCGACCAGTCCTGCGGCCGTCACGGTCTTCAGCAGCGGCAGGAGCGGCCAGAACCGGCGGGGGAATCCGACGTCCTGCAGGCAGTCGCGGATGAAGCCGACCGGCTTGAGGCACATCGCGGCGTCCGCGAGATGGATGACGGCGAGGCCGGCCAGCGGCCACCAGGGCTGGACCACAGTGGTTGCTCCTTCAAGGGTTCGGATCTGCGTGCGTCGAGCAGGCGCACATGTGAGAGACAGGACGGCGCGGCGATTCGTGACACCGTCGCCGAAATCCGTGGTCGGGGCGTGGCGGCCGAGGAGAGTCGGAGTCCGTCCCCGTCGGGTGCCGCATCAAGGGGCCGCCTCGGCGACGGCGATCGACCAGCGGATGTAGAAGAGGTTGACCACCACCCGGGCCGCCGCTGCGACCGGCCGCTCCAGGAACCGGGCCCGGTCAGCACGACCTCGATGCCCAGCGGATCGCCTGGCACGACACCGGCCAGCTGGCCGCGCTGTGCGCCCTCCCGCCCGCGGCCCAGGACTTCCCGCGCCTGATGGCCCGCCGGGTCCAGGAGCTGGGTCACCACCTCGTCGCCCGCCACGACGGCCGGGCCGCCGCCGTGTGGGAGGCCGCCGGCCGCGGCCGGGACCTGTACCGGCGTGTCAACGCGCTGGCAGGCTTCGGCCGCCGGAAGTCCCAGATTTCGTCGCCCCGCTCGGCAAGCAGTACGGAGTGCGCCCCGACGGCTGGCGCGAGGCGGCCGGAGCCTACGGCGAGGACGACGTCCAGCGCTCCGTCGCCGACGTCACTGGCCCCGAGCCCCTGAAGAAGGTCCGCGCGCACCTGCAGCAGGAGCGGCGCGCCGCCCGGGCCGCCCGGATAGGCCGAACCCGCCCATCGACGGCCGGGCCGGCGGGCACCTCGCTGACCGCCGTCCCGCCGCACACCGCCGGAGACCCAAGGACCAGGTCCTCGATCCGGGCGGCGCCGGCCGGGACGGCGGCCAGCATGTCGGCAAGGGTGGGGTTCTCCTCGGCGGCCGGCCACCGCTGAGCGGACCCGGCGGCCGCCGTGCCGGCCAGGACCACCAGAGGCCGCGGGAACGCCCGCCAGCGCCGCTCTTACGCCCGGCCCCGGCCGTCCGGGCCGGGCTGTTCCCACAGGGCGGCGCAGGCCGCCAGCTGCGCCGCGGTCTCCTCTGCGCCGACGCCGGGGCGTGCCGTTCGACGGACGCCCGCAGCCGGCCGCGTCGACGGCGGCCGCGCGTGTCTCCTGGACAACGGTGTGTTTCCCCTGGACAGGCGCCGCGCGCCCCGAGCTCGCATCCCGAATCTCCCAGGCTGCGCACCGCGTACGCCGACGGGCAGCGACGCCGGGCGGCACGATTCTCGCCCGCCTTGCGTAGAAAGGGATGGCTGTCGGTGCGCTGGCCTCCCGGACCGGCCCTTCAATCTTCCCGTCAGACAGGAAGCCGCGGAGTGAAGGGAATCAGTTCCTCCCGGTCCTGGCCGACCACGCCGTAGGTGGCCTCCGGGACCTCGACCCAGGCACCGGGAAGGTCCCCGATCGGTTCGGATACCACCAGGCGCGTGCGGTCGGCCGCTTCCCGCAGGACGGCCCGATCGGGGTACATCTCCCTGAGTTGGGGGACGCGCCGGTTGAAATACAGCGATCGGCTCCGGCCCGCACTCGAATACCGGAACGCCCACAGTGAATCGCCGTCGCTGGTCGCGATCGTTCCCTGAAATGGGAACTGGTGTCCGTGCTCACGGCCGCGTGCCTCGACGAACCCGATCATGCGTGCGACAGCGCCTGGAGGGTCGTCCTCGAGCCCGTAGGTGAGCGCCAAGTAGAACATCAGCTCGGTGTCGGTCGTGCCCTTGAGGTTCAGCCAGAGCGCGGGGTCGATCTCGAAGGCGAGCTCTCGCTTGATGTCGTCGAGCCCGTCGATGAAGCCGTTGTGCATCCACAGCCACCGCCGGTATCGGAAGGGGTGGCAGTTGCTCTGCTGCACGGCGGATCCGATGGCCGCGCGGATGTGCGCGAAGAACAGCGGTGAGGTGGTGTGCGCCGCGACCTCGCGCAAGTTGGTGTCGTTCCATGCCGGCTCGGTGCTGTGGAAGACCCCCGGTGCGTCGGTTCCGTCGTACCAGCCGATCCCGAAGCCGTCGCCGTTGGTCGTCTCGGCTCCTAGCCTGGAATGCAGACTCTGATCGATGATCGAGTGGACCGGGGTGTAGAGCACATCCGTCAGCCGGATGGGAGAGCCCCAGTAGGCGAGCCATCGGCACATGGTCGGCCTCCTTGTGGACGCAGCGGCCCGGCGTGCCCATTCGACGCAATAGCACCAGCGGGCGCCGGTCACTGCAGAAATTATCGATCACCCTCGATGACGACGCAGGACGGAAGGCTGGGGCACCACGCTGTTCCGGCCCGTGCTGGGTGAGAAGGGGAGGGCGGGGGGACCTGGCCCCCCGGCGGCGAACCAGACGAGGCCGCTTACGCCACCGCGGTCGACGCCTTGGCCGAGTGGCAGCGCGTCCGCGACCACACCGCCGAAACCCGCGCCGAGCGCTACGACCGGGTCTGCGGACGCGCCAAGCAGGGCGCCGAGGCGACCCCGCGTGGATCGGTCCCCGATCTAGGTTGTATTCCTATCTAGGTGGTGATGGAATGCAGTCATGGCCACAGACCGCAGACCCAGCTGGCTCAAGGGCGTCCTGGACCTCCTCGTCCTCGCCTGTCTCACGGCGGGCGAGAGCTACGGATACGAGATCTCCAAGGCCCTGGCGGCAGCCGGGCTCGGCGAGATCAAGGGCGGCACGCTCTATCCGGTCCTCAACCGACTGGAGGAGGCCGGCCTGGCGGTCGGTGAGTTCCGGGCCGTCGATCGGGGGCCCGGGCGCCGCTACTACCGGCTGACCGACGAGGGCCGCCGGCTGCTCGCCGAGCAGGGTGGCCTCTGGCTGGAGTTCCACACCTCGGTCGAGGCCATGCTGACCAACGCACGCCCAGGGGGAGCGGCATGACACCACAGGATCACACGGGGGAGCGGCCGGGCGCGGAAGGCCCGGCCGCCGGCTACCTCGTCCGGCTCGCCGCGCGGCTGCGCGGCGCCGGGATGCCCGAGCGGGAGGTGACGTCGACGGTCGCCGACCTCGAGGGCTACCTCGCCGAGAGCGGATCGCCCGACCCGTACGAGGAGTTCGGGCCGCCGGAGGACTTCGCGGCCCGCCTCACCCACACGCCCGGGCCCGAGGAACCCGGGCCGGGGGTGGAGACCTGGAAGTGGGCCGCCGACATCCACAGCGACGTGCCCCACCTCAACCGCTTCGGCGTGCAGGGTTGGGAGCTGGAGGGCCTGGACCGGCTCGGCCGCTTCGTGTGCCGCCGCCCGGCCGAGGGCGCCATGGGCTGGGAGTACCGGCGGGAGGCCGCGCCGACCGGGGCGGGCCGCGACGCGCTCGCCGAAGAGCTGGCCCCGGAGGGCTGGGAGCCCTGCGGCGGCTTCCTCTCCTTCCGGTACTTCAAGCGCCCGCTAGCCGCGAGCACCGGCCCGGCGGCGCGGATCGCCGATCCGGTCGCGCCGCCCGACCGGCACCTGTTCCTGGACCGCTCCTCCCAGGCGAAGCTGACCCGGATGGTGGTCGCCGCGGTGCTCGCGGGCACCGCGTCCGCCCTCGCCGTCCACTACGCGGGCGAGCGCCTGGCCCTGCCGATCCTGCTCGGGTCGTTGGTCGTGCTCGCCGTGGGCCTCGGCACCGGCTGGCGCCGCGTCAAACGGGAACTCCTCGCCGCCCGGGGGACCGGCTCGGCCGAGGACGCCTGACCGCCCCGCCGGCGTCGAGAGCCCCGGCCCCGAACGCCCACCCCACTGAAAGGACCTCACCCGTGTTCTCGTCCAAGGAAGCCCACTTCATCGTCCTGCACGACCTCGACGAGGCCCGCGAGGCCCTCGAGCGCGAGCTCGCGCAGGCCGAGCCGGCCCTCGCCCCCGGCCTCCGGCGCGCGCGCGAGATCCTCGCCGCCACGGCCCGGGGCGGGGACGAGCCGAAGTACCGCTGGGCCCGGCAGGCGCTGGACGCCGCGGGCGTCGACCCGCGCGCCGAGGAGCTCAAGGCGATCCGGGCACTGCGCCAGGCCCTGCCGGGCCTGGGCCTGGCGGCGGCCGTCGACCTGGTCAAGGGCGTGGCCCGCGGCTGAGTACCTGTGTCTGACCCCCCGGTTTGGCTAGCCTGGACCTGTTCGCGGGGCGCGGATCTGCGCCCGTGCGGCCTCCGGCCCCCGTCTTCTCGCTCTGCCTCGTACTCCAGCTGTAGTTCTCGATCACTGTTGTGGAGCGGCCTGTCGTTGCCGCCGCGTCGTCGATCACGGGTGGCCTCATCCGTGCCGCTGCGCCGGGCGGACTGGAAGGCCGAGCTCATGGCTTCGAGCACCGTCTCCAGTACACCGAGTATCTGCGGACTGGTACGAGCGCCCTCTGGGTTCGGTTGCGGGAGCTCCGTCAGGACCAGGGGCTGACCTGAGGCGGCGGTCGTCGTTGGCCTCTTGCAGGAGGGCCCCGATCATGAGGATGGCCAAGTCTCCGGTGACGCAGGGTCTACAGGTGCAGCCTCTTCCATTGATCAGAAACGGCTCGGGTTCTGATCAACATGAGGGGTCTTCACCGGGTCGCCTGATCCGCCTCGATGGTCCTGGCCGCCTCGGCTGCTTCCCGGAAGGTGACGACCGCCTCGCCGTTCTCCCGCGCCCATGCGGTGAGCATCCTGATGGGCTCCTCCAGGGTTCGCCCGAGATCGGTCAGGCTGTACTCCACGCGCGGCGGCGCCTCGGCGTACGCGTGCCGCTCGACGAGCCCGTTGGCTTGGAGCCGGCGCAACGTCTGGGTCAGTACCTTGCGCGAAATGCCACCGCTCAGCTCGACCAGCTCGCCGTGGCGCAACGGGCCGTCGGTCAGCGCGAAGAGCGTGACCATGGACCACTTGCTGGCGATGATCTCCATGGCCAGGAGAGCGGGACAGTCGGCGAGGAAGGCAATTCCGGGTCGCAGGCTCATGCCCCGAAGGTTACCTGGAGGTACCTAGTGGCCGCCTATCGTCGTCGAGGTGCGCACGCCCCCTTACCCGCATCTCGCACGATTGAGGTTCCAGCCATGTTCGTCTCCCTTGCCGTCGTCACCGTGTTCATGTCGGCGCTTCTCCTGGTATCGGCCGGGGCCAAGTCTCTGCGGACGCGGCACATCACCGAGCAGATGTCCACCCTCGGAGTGCCGCAGAGCATGATGGCTTTCCTGATCGGCGCTCAGATCGCGGGCGCGGCCGGTGTGATCGCCGGACTCTGGTGGGGACCCGTCGGAATCGCCGCCGCGATCGGCCTGACGCTCTATTTCGCTGGGGCGGTCGCCTTCCACCTGCGCGTCGGCGACCGCAAGGGCGCGTCTCCGGCGGTGGTCCTCACCATGGCCTCCGTCGCCCTGATCGTGCTGCGTGCTGCCACCCTCTGACGACGGACAGCCGGTCTGACGCCGGCCTTGATCGTGCTGAGTGAGGTTGGTCTCCGATGAGGACGGCCACCGTTGATCATCGTGAGTTGTGTCGACAAACGAAGATCAGCCGGTGGCCGTGGGCCACGGCGTAGATCCTGCTCGGTGGCAATCGGTATTCGAGGGCCTGATGGGCAAGGTGGCGGGCGGCCGGTTCGCCCGGGTGGAACCCCGCCGCCGAGCAAGGGCGTTCGTGCTGAGGCTGCTCGCGGACCCGCCAAGGAAGAACCACTGGACGATCGCCGAGCACGCCGGTGACGCCGGCCCGGCCGGCAGGTGGTCGAGGAGGCCGTGGAGGCGGTCGCCGGGGACGGCTTGGGCAGGCGGCCCGGGTTAAGCTCACCCATTCCCGCTTGAGCGCGCGGACCAGGGTTCCCAGGGCAATCAGGCAGGCGTTGCTGGTTGTTAGCGGCCGGGGTTCGGTGATCGACTTGGTGTCCTCGTGCGCGCCTCGCGCAGGCTCGTGAACGGCAGCCCCCCAACTGCTCCCGAGCGGTGATGGCGACGCGCGTCAGGGAGCCTTGGTCCGCCTTCGCGCCGTCTGGGCGCGACTTCCGGAAAGCGACTGAGGCTCAAGCCTCCGGACCGCCCGGCCGATACGTGCACTGACCAAGGGCGGGACCGTCAACGTCGTCCCATCCCCGTGTTCGGAGTCGGGAGCGGCCGTGACGCCATCGTTTTCCTCCAGGTACCACGACTTCCTCGTACCCGTGGTGGCCGCCGCGGCCACCGTCGCAGCCGTGATGCTCCAGGAATGGTTCGGCCACCGCTCCCGTGCGGAGCGTCGGAAGGCCGTACTGGAGGAGGCGGCGCGGCGGGTGTCGTTCGCCTCGGATTGGTGGGACGCGATGGGGAGGGTGAATCTGCCCCCCGACGAACTCGCGCGGGCCAGGGATCGCAGCCTCACTGCGCTGGAGGAGGCCTTCAAGCAGATGGAGGCCGCCACGCAGCAGGCGTCCTCACGGCGGCCCCGGGAGTCTGCCAGGAGCATCCTGCTGCTCTATCCCCTTCACGGCTGGGGTGCCAAGCTGCTTCGGGTGTGCTACCTCACGATCTTCCTCTGGACGGTAATTGTGACAGCAACAATCATCCCCGCCGCCTTTCACGCCGAGTTCTTGGCGACCGACCTGACCTTCTTTGCCGGGGTCGTCGTCGTCCTCCTGACTCTGCGCGCCTGGGCCATCTCGGCCGACCGGCACCACGAGGACTGAAAGGTTCCTCGCCAGGTCGGTGAGTCCTTCGGCCGCCGACTTCACGGCCTGTGCCGTTGTCCGGGGAGACAGCGGCCTGCTGTGGAGCCGGCGTGGAAGCCGAGCGGTTCGGCCTGGCGGTCGGCCAGCGGGTACCAGACTTTGCCGTTCGGTCCGTACTGCTGGAGGGCGTCGAGGCCGGCGGCGGGCGGTCGGGACTGCCTTGAGCATCTTGGCGACGTGCCGGTCCTCGGCGTGCATCTGGAGCTCGTCGACGCGATGGTCGAAGCCGACCTGGCCGGTGCCGGTGAGGATGCACAGCAACCGCGGGAAGCGTCTACGACTGCCTGCAACCGGCCGCCGGCCAGTGCCCGTTCACCTGGTGGGCGGCGCGCCCGCTTCGGCGTTGACGCCTGTAGGGCCCCGAACCCGCGGACTGGTTCCAGCGGGGCTGCCCCGAGTCGCTGATCACCCGGCCCGCGCTGACGCCGATGACCAGCCGCCGCCCGGTTCTGGGCGCTGGCGGGATTGGTCAGGAATCGGCGGATGGCCTGTCAGGGCTGGCAAGGGCGAAGGAGCTGGGCGAGGCCGGCGGACAGGTCGACAGGGTGGATGTCGCCGCCGAAGTCGTCGGTCCACGACACGGGCGTGTGCGGCGCGAGGTCGAGGAGCAGGGTGTAGACGACACGGAAGGGGAAGTCGAGGGGGTCGCGGTCGGGCGAAGGAGAAGAACCGCCGGTCCGCGAAGTAGGTGAGCTCGCGGACGTCGTGGCGGAAGGGGAGGTCCAGGGTGTAGGCGCTGAAGCGGGCGTCCGGTCCGGCCAGGCGGGCGTGCGGCCAGTGCCGGTGCAGGGCGCGTCCTCGTCCTCCTCACCGCCTGGGTCCGGACTTCCTGGGGGTGGTACATGGCGTAGGCCACGGCTCGGCGGCGTCGAACTCACCGCCTGGGTCCGGACTTCCTGGGGGTGGTACCGGCGTAGGCCACGGCTCGGCGGCGTCGAACAGGGCTGCGAGGCCTCGGTTGACGCAACTTCTTCGCGTTAAGCTGTGTGCATGAGTGCCCGAGCGACCACACGCCCCGGCGGGCGCGGCGCCCGCGTCCAGCGGTCCGTGCACCAGGCCGTCCGTGACCTGGAGGCGGAGCTGGGGCGGGAGGCGCTCACCGTGCCGCTGATCGCCGCCCGTGCGGGAGTCACGCCGTCCACCGTCTACCGGCGCTGGGGGGACCTGCGGGAACTGCTGTCCGACGTGGCCGTCGAGCGGTTGCGCCCCGACGCCCCGCCGGTCGACCACGGCAGCCTGCGGGCGGACCTGGAGGCGTGGACGGTGCAGTTCGCCGAGGAGATGTCCTCGACGGCGGGCCGCACGTACCTCCGCGACGCCCTGCTGGGCGACCCCGAACAGGGCAACGCGGCCCGGTGCTCCGACTACGCCGCCGAGCAGTTGATGGCCATCGGCGTGCGTGCGGCCGGGCGCGGGGAGGCCGTGCCCGACGTGGAGACCCTGCTGGACGTCGTCGTCGCCCCCTTGCTGTACCGGATCCTGTTCCGCCCCTCGGACCTGTCCGAGGCTTACACCGGCCACCTGGTGGCGGTGGTGCTCGGCCGCGTCGCATCCCTCTCGCCGCCTAAAAGCTAAATATTTGCGTTCCGAGCTGGGGTGCGCCTAGGGTGCTTCATGCAAAGCATTCGCCTTAAGGCTCGAGGTGCTCCCATGACCAGCGTCACAGCCCTGCCCTCCCACCGCCGCCGCCTGCCCGTGCTGAGCCACCACGGCGCCTTCCGGCTCCACGCCTCGGTCCTGGTCGGCCTGTTGGCCGCGTCCAGCGCACCGACCCCGCTCTACGCGCTCTACCAGGCCGCATGGCACTTCTCGGCCATGACGCTGACCGTCGTGTTCAGCGCCTACGCGCTCGCCCTGTTGGCGGCACTTCTCACCGCGGGCACGCTCTCGGACCACCTGGGCCGGCGACCGGTCCTCGCCGGGGCGCTGCTGGCGGAAAGCGTCGCGATGGCCGTCTTCGCCACCGCCGAGGCAGTGCCGGCGCTGATCGCCGCCCGGATCCTGCAGGGCCTGGCCACCGGCGTGGCCACCAGCGCCGCCGGAGCCGCCCTGCTCGACTTCGAGGACCCCGGCCGCCCGGGCCGGGCCACGGCCGCCAACGGCATCACCCCCGTGGCCGGCATGGCGGTCGGCGTGCTGGCCGCCACCGCCCTCGTGCAGTACGCCCCCGCCCCCACCCGCACCGTCTACCTGCTGCTGCTCCTGCTCTTCACCGCGCAGGCCGCCGCGGTCCTGCACACCCCCGAAACCGCCCGCCCCCACCCCGGCGCCCGGCGCTCGCTGCGCCCCGTGATCACCGTCGCCCCCGCCTCCCGGCCGGCCATGGCGCTCGCCGCGCCCGGCATCGTCGCCGCCTGGGCACTGGGCGGCTTCTACTCCTCCCTCGGACCCTCGCTCGCCCGGCTCATCGCCCCGCACGCCGCCCGCGCGACCGGTGGCCTGGTCTTCTTCACCCTGACGGCCGCGGCCGGCCTCGCCGGCCACACCACCCGGGCGCTGCCCGCCCGCGCCGTCAGCCTCGCCGGCAGCGCGCTCCTGACCCCGGGGGCCCTGCTGACCCTGGGCGGCCTGCACCTGCGCAGCCTGCCCGCGCTGTTCGCCGGCACCGCCTTGGCGGGCGCGGGCTTCGGCGCCGTCGCCCAGGGCACCCTGCGACTGCTGCTGCCCCCGGCCGCCCCGGCCGAACGTGCCGGCACGCTCGCCGCCTACTACGTCCTCAGCTACCTGGCGATGAGCATCCCCGCCGTCCTCGCCGGCCTGCTGACCAACCTGTACGGCCTGCAGACCGCCGTCTCGCTCTACGCCGTGACGGTCATCCTGCTGACCCTGATCGGCCTCGCCCGCGCCGTGCGGCAGCCGCGCACCGCCTGACCGAGTCCCGCCGTCCCGCAGGGCCCCGCCGTCCCGCAGAGTCCCGCCGTCCCGCAGAGTCCCGCCGTCCCTCAGGGCCCCGCCGTCCCTCAGGGCCCCGCCGTCCCTCAGAGTCCCGCCGTCCCTCAGAGCCCCGACTTCCCGCAGCGTCCCGCCCGCCCGAAAGGACCCACCGATGAACACCGCCACGCCCCGTCAGACCACCCGCTCCGCAAGCACGGGATGGAGCCTCGGCGACATCGTCGTACGGCGCGTCGACGAGATCGAACTGCCGCGGCAGACCGGCCCCTGGCTGCTGCCGGACGCCACCAAGGAGGTGCTGGACGAGGCCTCGTGGCTGCGCCCCGACTTCGCCGATGCCGACGTCCCCCGTCTGGCGAGCCACGGCTTCGCGGTGGAGGCCGGCGGGCTGCGGATCGTCGTCGACACCGGTATCGGCAATGCCAAGCCGCGCGCCAACCCGGCCTGGAACGGTCTCGACACCGACTTCCTGGAGCGCCTGGCGGCGGCCGGCTTCCCGCCCGGGACCGTGGACCTGGTGATCATCACGCACCTGCACACCGACCACGTCGGCTGGAACACGCGCCTCGTCGGCGAGGACTGGGTCCCCACCTTCCCCAACGCCCGCTACCTCACCAGCCGCACCGAACGGGACCACTGGGCCGCCACCGACCTGGACGAGGCCCGCCGCCAGATGTTCCGCGACTCCGTCACCCCCGTCCGCGACGCCGGACAGTACGACCACGTGGACGTGCCCGAGCAGGGGCACGAGGTGGCACCGGGCGTCTTCCTCGTCCCTGCCCCGGGCCACACCCCGGGCCAGGTCGCCGTGGAACTACGCGGCAGCGACCGCCGGGCGCTGATCACCGGCGACAGCATCCACCACCCCGTGCAGCTGTCCCACCCCCACGTGAACAGCTGCGTCGACATCGACGCCGCCCAGGCGGTCCGCACCCGCAGCCGGCTGCTCCACGCCCTGGCGGACACCGACGCGCTGCTCCTGGGCACCCACTTCCCGCAGCCCACGGCCGGCACCGTCCGCCGGGAGAACGGCCGTTACCGGCTGCTCGCCGAGCACGGCAGCGAGATCCCGGCCACCGCGGCCTGACCACACGGCCTGACCACGCGACCTGACCACGCGACCGGTGCCGCCCGGCCGCCAGCACGGGCCCGCCGAGCAGCTGCCGCGCCCGCGGCCATCTCAAGCAAAGCCCCGGCCTTTACGGCCTCGGTTACCCCGCCACTCCCACCTCGACCGAGAAGGAGAATCTCAATGATCGTGTCAAGCCGTCTGCGTTACCGGCGGGGCGGAGGTGAAGAGCCTCTTGTCACGCAGCATCGCCCTCGACCCGTCGACGGGCGAGCGCGAGCAGGGCCTGGGTGTGCAACAGCCCCTCGCCGCGCTTCTTGAGGTAGTAGTCCCTCGACGGGCCGGGTCGCATCATCGCGGTCTGCGCGGACATGTAGAACAGCCAGCGCAGCCGCCGGTTGTAGCGCTGGGGCCGGTGGTAGTTGCCGGTGCGACGGCCGGAGTCGCGCGGGACCGGGGCGAGGCCGGCGTGGGAGGCCAGGCGGCCGGCATCGCGGTAGCCGGACAGGTCGCCGACGATGGCGACGAACTCGGCGCCCAGGATCGGGCCCATGCCGGGCATGGACTCGATGATCTCGGCGCGGTCGTCGGTGCGGAAGGCCTCACGGATCTCGCGGTCGTTGTCCTTGATCCGCTCGTCCAGGGCCAGGAGCTGGTGGGCGAGGTCGCAGACCAGTTTGGCGGCCCGCTTCTCGCCCGGCAGCGCGATTTGCTGGGACTGGGCGGCTTCCACGGCCTTGGCCGCGACGGTGTCGGCGCCGCGGACCTTGCGCCGCTCCAACCAGGTGGTCAGTCGGTTGACACCGATTCGGCGCAGAGCTGCCGGGGTCTGGTACTCGGTCAGCATGACGACCGGGCCCTTGGCCGCGGAGTAGTCGAAGGCGCGCTCCAGGGCGGGGCAGATGCCGACCAGCAGGTCCCGGAGGCGGTTGACCAGCCGGACGCGGTCGGCGATCAGGTCAGCCCTGTGGTGGGTCAGTACCTGGAGGCTGGAGACCAGCTCCGGCGGCGTGTCGAGCGGGGCGAAGTCCCGGCGCATGCGGGCCTGGTCGGCGATGACGCGGGCGTCCTTGGCGTCGGTCTTGCCCTCGCCCTTGTAGGCGCCGGACATGCGGTTGACGGTGCGGCCAGGCACGTAGACCACCTGCTGGCCGTGAGCGACCAACAGGGCCAGCAGCAAGGTGGAGGCACGGCCGGAGATGTCCACCGCCCACCGCACCTCGGCAGCACGTGCGCGGGCTGTCTCGATGAGGGTGAGGATCTGGGCCTCGTCGTTGATCACCTTCGTCGAGAACAGCGTCTCGCCGTCGGCGTCCACAGCCACGGCCCAGTGGTGCACCTTGCCGGCGTCGATGCCGACCCATATCCGCGCATGCGACGCGCTCAAGTCCGTCGCTCCGTTCCTCCGTGACCAGCACTTCCATGGCCCGAAGAACACTCCGCCGACAGGTCCTTAACCAGCGATGACCGCAGTTCTCAATCAGTGGTCGGAGCGTCCCGGAGGACCGGGCGGCCATTCTCCTGGAGCCATCAACGGCAAACACCCATCAGCCACACCCGGTCCTCCCGGACCGCCAACCATTCTTAAGGAACATCCATGGCCACCGTCGAACTGATACCACCGGAGGCCGCCCGCTGGGCCGCCCGCGCCGGACTCGTGCTGCCCGCCGAGCGCCACGCCGCGGTCGCTGCGGTGGCCAACCACATCCACAGCGTCGTCGCGGTCCTGCGCGAGCTGGACTTCGCGGAGGTCCCGCCCGCTGCCGCCTACCGCGCCGGAGAGGAGAAGCACGATGCGGCCGTATGAGCTGTCCCTTGCCGCCGCCGCGGACGCGATACGTGCCCGGCGACTGTCCCCCGTCGAACTGGTCGACTCCGTCCTCGATCGCATCGACCGGGTGGAGCCGCACCTCGGCGCCTACGTCACGGTTGCCGCGGAGCAGGCGCGCCGGGCTGCGCGCGAGGCCGAACACGAAGCGGCACAAGGCCGTTACCGGGGACCGCTGCACGGCATCCCGATGGGACTCAAGGACCTGATCGACGTCAGCGGGATGGCCACCACGGCCAGCTCCCGGGTCCGCGCCGACCATCGCGCGCCGGCCGACAGCACGGTCGCCGCACGTTTGACGGCGGCCGGCGCGGTCCTGCTCGGCAAGACCCACACCCACGAGTTCGCGTTCGGCCTGACCACCCCGCAGACCCGCAACGCCTGGGACCGCGGCCGGGTCGCCGGGGGCTCCAGCGGCGGCTCCGCGGTCGCCGTCGCATCGGGCACCGCGACCTTCGCCCTGGGCACCGACACCGGCGGGTCGATCCGGGTGCCCGCCGCGCTCAACGGGGTCGTCGGCCTCAAACCGACCTACGGTCTCGTCCCCCGCCACGGCGTCACCTCCCTGTCCTGGTCGCTGGACCACGTCGGTCCGCTGACCCGCACCGTCGAGGACGCCGCCCTGGTCCTGACCGCGCTGGCCGGGCACGACCCGCGCGACCCCGCCTCGCTGTCCCCGCCCGCCACGGACTACCGGCCCGGTACGGGCACGGACCTGACGGGTCTTCGCATCGGTCTGCCGCGCACCTACTACTTCGACCACGTCGACACGCAGGTGGAGGCCGCCGTCCGGCACGCGATCGGGCAGCTGGAAGGCCTGGGCGCACGGCTCGTCGAGGTCGACATCCCGATGACCCGCTACATTCAGGCCACCCAGTGGGGCCTGATGGTGCCGGAGGCCAGCGCCTACCACCAGGGCAGCCTGCGCAGGGTCCCCGAGCTGTACCAGGAGGACGTCCGCATCCTCCTGGAGGCCGGCGAGTTGATGAGCGCCGGGGACTACCTGCGCGCCCAGCGCTCCCGCACGCTCATGCGTGCCGAGTGGGCACGGATGCTGGAGGAGGTCGACGTGATCGCCGCCCCGAGCGTCCCGATGACCGCGGTCAGGGCCGGCCAGGAGACGGTCACCTGGCCCGACGGCACCGCCGAGAGCGTCTCCGACGCCTACGTGCGCCTCTGCGCCCCCGCCAACATCACCGGGGTGCCCGCCCTGACCGTCCCGGTCGGCCATGACTCGGCGGGCCTGCCGATCGGCATGCAACTGCTCGGCCGACCCCTCGACGAGCCCATGCTCCTGCGGGTCGGCCACGCCTACGAGCAGACGCACCCCGCCCGGGCACTCGCCACCACGGCCTGACGATGGGGTGGGGCCGCGGCTGGTGCTCGGTGACCTGTGACAGCGAAGTCGGGACGGCTGCTCCGATCACTCCCCGCGCGCGGGGCGGCGTCGGCGGAGGGGTGAAACGTGCTTGGCCACCAGGCCCAGTCGGCACGGGCCAATGTTGCACGCCTCGGACACCACGCACTGGCCGGACATGCTGAAGGTCGCCAGTTCCCTGGTCACCAACCAGGCCCGCGCCTACGACCTGCTGCGCATGTTCGGCCGCGACGGCCGCCCGACGCCGCTCGGGGCGGCGTTCGCGGAGACCGAGCACCTGCTGCGCGTGGTCGACCCGGTGGACGACACCTATCGGCGGCAGATGAACAGGCAGCTCACCGTGCAGGAGTCCCGCCACAAGCTGGCCCGGGACGTGTGCCACGGCAAGCGCGGCACCATCCACCAGGCGTACCGCGACGGGATGGAGGACCAGCTCGGCGCGCTCGGCCTGGTCCTCAACGCCATCGTGCTGCGGACCACGAAGTACATCGACGCCGCCGTCGCAGAGCTTCACGCCGAAGGCCACGAGATCCAGGACGAGGATGTCGCCCGCCTGTCCCCGCTCAAGCACCGCAACCTCAACCTGCTCGGCCGCTACAGCTTCACCGCCTCGACCCCGGCAGCCGGCGCCCTGCGCCCGCTGCGCGACCCGGACGCGCCGGAGCTGGACGAAGACGACTCCCCCCTGCTCGAAGCCGTCCACTCCTGGCACGTCCTCACCGACCCCGGCCACCACGCCCTGCACGTCCCCTGGGTCAGGCGGTGTCGCCGCCTGCCCGCCGCCCTGCGCCGGCGTATGCGCGGGCACGACTTCGTCGTGGCCGACTACATCCCCGCCTTCTTCGAAAGCCGCACCGGTGATCACGACGCCGACTTCGCGGACCAGCTCGCGGCCGTACGGGGCCTGCCGCCCGCTCTGCTGGCCGCCGAACTCGCCCGAACGCTCGTCGACACCACCCGCCACACCGGCGACGACCTCGTCAACGACCGCGCCACCCGCGATGCGGTACTCACCGAGTACCGCAACAGCGACCCAAGCCGGGCGGCACGCCTGGAGGGCATCCTCACCGACCCCCTCCCCGTCCTCGACGACGCGCTCACCGTGCTGGAGGACTACTGGGACGCCGCCTTCGCCCAGGAGTGGGAGCGCATCGAGCCCTCCTTGTACGAGTCGATCACCCGCTCAGGCGCCCGGATCGCCCACCACGGCCTGTTCCCGATGCTCCGCACCCTCGCTCCCCAGATCCGCGTGGACCCCGGCCGCCGGACCCTGCGCCTCGACCGTCCGCACGACCACGACATCTCCGTCACACGCGACCACCCCGTGACGTTCACCGCCAGCCACTACGTCTGGCCTCACGTCCGCGTCACCTGCGACGCCCCCTGGCCCCTGCGGATCACCTACCCCGCTCTGCCCCTCGCGCCCGCCTCGACCGCCCGCCCCGCCAGTCAGGAAGACACCCTCACCGCGCTCCGGGCTCTGGCCGCCGCCCCACGCCTGCGGATCGTCACCCACCTCGCCGCCCAGAGCCGCACCACGCAAGAACTCGCCTCTCTCCTCGGCCTGTCCCCCTCCGTCACCTCCCGCCACCTCCATCAGCTCACCCAGGCAGGACTCACCACCACCCAGCGCGAGGGCTATTACGTTCTCTACGCCCTCGCCCCTGCCCGCCTCGACCAGATTGCCACCGCCCTCATCACCCTCGCCCCCAGGCCCGAGGACTGAGCGAACGCTGTTGCAAGCCCCCGCGGGCATCGCCAGCAATAGGCCCCGTGTCGGCAAACGATGGCGAGCTCAAGCGGTCAGCGCATCACCGCTGTTCAGTGCCTGTTTCTGAACCCCAGAGCAGCAGGTCAATCAGCCATTGCCCGGAATGCGAAGCTTGCGGAAGCGTTCGCCGAACGGTCTCTGTGACCGTTCGGCGAACGGAACTGCTGGGGTGTGTGGGACGCGCGGGGCGGTCTTCGGGGAGACCTTCACCCGGAGATCGGCGAACGCGGTCGGTGAACCGACTCAGCCTTGATCGTTCTCA
>NZ_JBHXTG010000085.1:0-37731 GCF_042677465.1 Kitasatospora sp. NPDC127111 | reverse complement strand
CTTCACGGCACTTCACGGCACTTCACGGCACTTCACGGCACTCCGCGGCCCCGCCGGCAGCGCGGGCCACGACCGCGTCGCGACCGCGTCGCGACCGCGCCGGGTCAGATCTCCTTGCGGAAGGCCTCCGCCACCGAAAGGAAGATCGAATTGCCCTCGGTCTCGCCGATCGAGATCCGGACGCCCTCCGGGAACGGGCGGACGATCACGCCGGCCTCGGCGCACCGCGCGGCGAACTCCTGGGACTTCTCGCCGAGCGCCAGCCAGACGAAGTTGGCCTGCGAGTCCGGGATCTCCCAGCCCTGGGCCCGCAGCCCGGCCACCACCCGGGCGCGCTCCTCGACCAGCGCCTCGACCCGGACCATCAGCGCCTCCTCGGCCCGCAGCGAGGCGACGGCGGCGTCCTGGGCGAGCTGGGTGACGCCGAACGGCACCGCGGTCTTGCGCAGCGCGTTGGCGACCGGCTCGTGCGCGATGGCGAAGCCGACCCGCATGCCCGCCAGGCCGTACGCCTTGGAGAAGGTGCGCAGCACGCAGACGTTCGGGCGGTCGCGGTAGAGCTCGATGCCGTTCGGGACCTCGGGGTCGCGGATGAACTCGATGTACGCCTCGTCGACGACCACCAGGACGTCGGCGGGCACCGCGTCCAGGAAGCGCTCCAGCTCGGCGCGGTGGATCACGTTGCCGGTGGGGTTGTTCGGGTTGCAGACGAAGATCAGCCGGGTCCGCTCGGTGACCGCGGCCAGCATCGCGTCCAGGTCGTGGTCCCCGCCCGCGGTGAGCGGCACCGGGACCGGGGTCGCACCGGCGACCTGGGTGATGATCGGGTACGCCTCGAAGGAGCGCCAGGCGAAGATCACCTCGTCGCCCGGGCCGGCGGTGGAGAGGATCAGCGACTGGGCGACGCCGACCGAGCCGGTGCCGGTGGCGATGTGCTCGGCCGGGACGCCGAAGTGCTTCGCGAGCTCGGCGGTCAGCTCGGTGACCGCCATGTCCGGGTACCGGTTGAGCTTGCCGGCCGCCGTGACCGCCGCCTCCAGCACGCCGGGCAGCGGGTCGTACGGGTTCTCGTTGGAGGACAGCTTGTAGGCGTCGGCGCCGGCCGGCTTGCCGGGCTTGTAGGTGGGGATGCCGTCCAGGGTCGGCCTCAGCCGGGGCCCCTGCGGTGCCGTTCCACTCACGGTCCTGCTCCTTCTCTTCATCTCCGTCGAGTCCGTCGGGCCCGGCGCTTCCTTGGTGCGCGGGCCGCCCCCGGTGCGTCCGCGCCCGGTCCGGACGGGATCGCCGCCGGGCCCGGGAACTCGCCACGCACCCGGACCACCCCGGTCGGGTGCCCTGAACGATACCGATCGCGCTCACCCGTAGGAGTGAGATGCCCGGTCGGGTTACGGGCGCAGATCAGCCATTCTGCCGGGTTCCTTTGGCACATGTCAGAGGTAAGACGGCTGGTTTCGTGCGGGTATCGAAGGGGCGCGCACGGGCTCACTCATGGAGAAACGTATCTCCAAGGGCCCCCGATGCGCCGGTCACAGACCCTTGTCAGGAGCCATACGATCGGTCCGCCATGACAGCAGCAGCCAACCAGAGCGGTCGGCGACCCACCACCTCACGGCGTCTGGAGCGGGCCGGCATCCGGGATGTGGCAGCAGCCGCAGGAGTGTCGATCACCACCGTCTCCGACGCGCTGAACGGTAAGGGCCGCCTGCCCGACGAGACCAGAAGCCGGGTGCGCGAGGTCGCCGAGCGCCTCGGCTACCGCCCCTCGGCCGCCGCCCGAACCCTGCGGACCGGACGCTCCGGCCTGATCGGACTGACCGTCACCACCTACGGCGAAGAGCCGTTCACCTTCACCGAGTTCGCCTACTTCGCCGAGATGGCCCGCGCCGCCACCAGCGCCGCCCTCGGCCGCGGCTACGCGCTGGTGGTGCTGCCCGCCTCCTCCCGGCACGACGTCTGGGGCAACATCGCCCTCGACGGCACCGTGGTGATCGACCCGCCCGACCAGGACCCGCTCGTCAGCGAGCTGTACCGGTCCGGCGTCCCGGTGGTCAGCGACGGCAAGCCCGGCAACTGCCCGGTCACCGCCTGGGTCGACAACGACCACGAGGCCGCCGTGCTCGGCATCCTCGACCACCTCTCCGAGGCCGGGGCCCGCCGGATCGGCCTGCTCACCGGCACCAGCACCGACACCTACACCCGGCTCTCCACCGAGGCCTACCTCGGCTGGTGCGCCAAGGTCGGCCAGGAGCCGGTCTACGAGGCCTACCCCGCGCACGACCCGGCCGCCGGCGCCGTCGCCGCCGACCGGCTGCTCGCCCGCCCCGACCGCCCGGACGCCGTCTACGGCCTGTTCGACCCCAACGGCACCGACCTGCTCGCCGCCGCCCGCCGGTACGGCCTGCGGGTGCCGGACGACCTGCTGCTGGTCTGCTGCAGCGAGAGCGACGTCTACGCGGCCACCGAGCCGCCGATCACCACGCTCTCGCTCAAACCCCGGCGGATCGGCACCACCGTCGTCAACCTGCTGATCGACGCCATCGAGGGGGTCGACTCCGGCACCGGCGTCGACATCGCCCGGCTCTTCCCGCCACGCTTCCGCACCGCGGGCAACGGCCCGCCGCCCGGCACCCTGATGCCCACCGAGCTGATCGTCCGCGCCTCCTCCCAGCCCCGGAGCCCGCGCACCACGGTCAGCCCGCCGCGCCCGCCGGGCGAGGTGTAGGGCGGGCCCGACAGGGGTCTGGACCATGCCTAGCCGGGACAAATCGGACCTGACGGACCGCCCGGCTGACGCTCCGGAGGATTGGATACCCACCAGGTGACGACGCCGGGAGAGTGGTCTTCCTATGATGGGCGAATGACACCCGAGGACCGCTTCCCCGGGCCTGAACACCAGGACCCAGGCCACCGCCACCAGCCGGACCTCGACGTGCTGCCCTTCGGCACCTACTACGAACCGGAGCCCGCCGGCTACGCCGAGGCCGCGTACGAGTCGGAGACCTACAGCGGCTACGGCGGCGCGCGGTACCTCGAACAGCACTGGCCGGCCGGCGGCCACGACCCGCTCGGCCAGCACGGCCGGCCCGACCCGCACACCCACCCCGGGTACGAGCCGACCCTGCCGGACCAGCCCTCGCCCGCGCTCCAGGCCGCCCACCGCGGCGACGACCCGCCGACCATCGAGCTCGGCCCGCCGCTGCCCGAACCCGGCGTGCCCTACCACCCGTACCCCGCGCCGGCCCCCAACGAGCCGCCCGGCCCGCTCTACGTCGTCGGCGACGTGCACGGCTACCTCGACGAACTGGTCGCCGAGCTGCGCCACCAGGGCCTGATCGACGCCGACGGCCACTGGTCCGCCGGCCGCTCCCGGATCTGGTTCCTCGGCGACTTCACCGACCGCGGCCCGGACGGCATCGGCGTCATCGACCTGGTCATGCAGCTCGCCGCCGAGGCCGCCGCCGCCGGCGGCTACTGCCGGGCCCTGATGGGCAATCACGAACTGCTCTTCCTCGGTGCCGCCAAGTACGGCGACGAGCCCGTCCAGTCCACCGCCGGCACCGCCTCCTTCCTCGCCGCCTGGCGGCTCAACGGCGGCCAGCAGCACGACCTGGACCGGCTGGAGGCGCACCACATCAGCTGGCTCTCCCGCCTCCCCGCCATCGCGCTGGAGGACGGCCACCTGCTGCTGCACTCCGACACCACCGCGTACCTCGAGTACGGCGAGTCCATCGCCGAGGTCAACGACGCCGTCCACGACCTGCTCGCCGACGAGGGCGTGGACGAGTGGTGGGACTGCTTCCGCCGGTTCACGAAGCGCTTCGCCTTCCGCGGCGACGCCGGGCCGATGGCCGTCCACGAGCTGCTCGAAACCTACGGCGGCGCGCGCATCGTGCACGGGCACAGCCCGATCCCGTACCTGACCGGCGCGGTGCACGCCGACGACGGCGCGCCGCCGCACATCCCGGGCCCCTACATCTACGCGGACGACCTCGCCGTGGCGATGGACGGCGGCGTCACCATGGAAGGGCGGCTGCTGGTCGCCCGGCTGCCGATCTGACGGCCCGTCCGACCGCGCGTCGAACACCCGTTCCCGGCGCCCGCCCCGGGCCGCGCGCACGGCCCGGGGCGCGAAATTCCGGAAAGTCACTGTCAGCGCGACCGCACCCGCCCCTACCATCGAGGCACACCACACCCGGCCGCCCGTGTGGAGCCCCTTCTCCGTGCCCGTGACACCGCGGGTCCGTGCCCGTGACACCGCGGGGCGACCGGGAATCGCTGAACGGGGTCCCCATGAACAACGCCCCGCACCTGCTCGCCGAGGACCGCCCGGACTTCGAGCGCATCCTCGACGAAGCACTGCGCGACGGCACCATCCTCACCGCCCTCCGCACGCCCGGCGCCCTCACCGGCGGCGAGCTGCGCCTCCAGGCCCTGCGCGCCGCCGACGGCGTCGCGGCCGCGGCGGCCACCGAGTACGACCACTACCTCCGGCTGCGCGAGAGCCTGCGCAGCACGCCCCCGCCCGACCCGGACCACGAGCCCACCGCACCCGGGCTGCTCGCCCAGCTCCGCTCGGCCGACGGCGGCGCCGGGCTGTTCCCGGTGCTCACCGTCCTCACCCCGATCCTGGCCTGGGCCGCCGCGCTCGTCCTGCTCCTGATCGGCTACGTCCTGCGCACCGCCGACGCCGGATCGACGCTGGCCCGCTCGGTGCTGACCGCCGGCTGGCTGGCGCTGGCGGCCGGGGTGGCCGCGATGGTGGTGGGCATCGTCGGCCTCGTCCTCACCGCGCTGCGGGACGGCTCCACCGTGCCGGCCCCGGCCGGCGCCGACCCGGAGCTCGCGGCCGAGCTGGCCGACGCCCGGCGCGAGTGGCAGCGCGCGCTGCGTGACCGGGCGCTGCTGCCGTACCTGCACGCCGCCCTGCGCGCCGACCTGGCGGCCGTGGCCGCGCCGCCGCCCTCCGTCCCCGCGCAGGCCGGCGAGCGCCGCCGGCCCGACGGCGCCGGCCCCGACTTCACCGGCCCCGACTTCACCGGCCCCGACTTCTCCAGTCCCGGCTACACCGGGCCGGGCTTCAGCAGCCCCGGCGCCGAGGGGCTCACCGACCCGGAGGGCCGGGAGCCGCGCACCGCCACCTTCAGCACCCCCGACTTCACCGGCCCCGGCTACACACCCCCGGCCTTCACCAGCCCCGACGACGTCTGACGGCGCCGTTCACGCTGATCGGGTGACGCCGGGCCCTGCCGCGGTGCCGCCGCCCCGGGCGGGCCGGAACGACACCGCATCGTGCGCGAAACACCCCTCCGCCCCGGGGAGCGCACACGTGGACACCCCGAGACCTCGCCCCCCGAGGAGGCCGCGGCTCGTGGCCGCCCTGCTGGCCGCCCTGCTGTCGCGCTCTCCGGGGCTGCCGCGCGCTTCCTAGGCTTCGACGAGGTGTGCCGGCGCGGCGACCGCCCGGCCGCCCAGAACGCGGGCCGCCACGGCGCGCTGCCCGTTAGCCAGCCAGCGCACCGGCCAGCGGAGCAGCACGTACAGGCAGACCGCCCAGCCGCTCGCGTGCACCGCCCAGACGCCCGCCATCGTGGGGCCGCCCCACGCGTGGTGGTAGTCGGTGCCCAGGTACCAGATGGGGTAGCCGAAGTTCCGGACCGAGTTGAACAGCGCGTAGCCGACCAGGACGAAGGCCGCGACGTCCAACGGCAGCCCGAACACCGCCCGGCCGAGCACCCGCCCGCCGGTCCAGCCCTGGCCGCCCGCGAGCCGGCCCTGCCAACGGGCTGCGCGACCGGGCTGCCCCGCCAGCGTCAGTGCGGCCGCCGCCAGCCCGACCGGCAGCGCCACGAAGGCGCGGGCGGCGGTGTGCAGGCTCCGGCCGGTGCGACGGTTGACGCGGCGGCGGATCGGGGACATCGACGGGCTCCTCACCCTCGTTCGGCTGATGTCCCCACTCTGCGGCCCGAGTGCCTCCGCAGGCATCGGACCGTGGTGCCGGATCCGACGTCATACCCAGGTAGCACCCCGCGTCGTAGCGACCTCCGCCGTAGCCGCCCCCGCCGTAGCTGCCCCCGTCGCAGGGGGCTCCGTCGGCACCAGGAAGGCCCCGATCGCGCGCCGTTCCCCACCGCTGACATCCGGATCGTTGAGTTCCGCTCAACGTGCCCCGTTCCGAAGGGCGTTGATACGGCATCCCGAATGGCCGATCATGGAACACGTCACCAGGACCACCCTCACCCCGGGAGCCCCCATGACCGCCATACGCGTCAAGGCCTTCGACCACCTCGTCCTCAACGTCCAGGACGTCGAGCGGTCGCTGGAGTTCTACACCGGACTGCTCGGCCTGGCCCCGGTCCGGGTGGACGAGTGGCGGGCCGGGAAGGTCTCCTTCCCGTCGGTCCGGGTCAACGCGGACACCATCATCGACCTGTTCTCCCGCCCGCGCGGCGAGTCCAACGTCGACCACATCTGCCTCACCGTCGAGCCCCTGGACTGGCAGGAGGTCGTCGACTCCGGCGCCTTCACCGTCCTCGACGGCCCCGGCCCCCGCTACGGCGCCCGCGGCACCGGCACCTCGCTCTACGTGGCGGACCCGGACGGCAACACCGTCGAGCTCCGCTGGTACGCCGACGACGTCCGCTGAGGCCGGCCCGGAAACGGCGAGCCGCCGCTCCGGGAGGCTCCGGCCACCCCGAGCGGCGCCGGCGCCCGGAAGGTCCGAGCCGGCCCCGCCACGGCCTGAAGCCGATGTCCGGCTTCCGGGAGTGGCACCGAACGGCGCCGGCCGGGGCACGGGGCCCCGGCCGGTCCGGACTCAGTGCAGCTGGAAGGTGAAGACGAGGTCGGACTGACCCGCGTACGCCCGGCTCAGGTGGAACCCGGCGTCGGACGGCCGGTAGACGCCGTACGTGGTACGGCCCAGCCCGTTCCAGTCACCGACGATCGGCAGGTCGCCCGCGGTGCCGTGATCGGCGGCGGAGACGCTGCCGTCGTCGTGCCGCAGCGCGAAGGTGTTCGAACTCGGCCGGTAGATGCCCATCTGGGTGTGCCCGACGCCGTCCCAGTCACCGACCACCGGGATGTCACCCGGGTTGCCGAAGACCGCGCTGGAGTAGCTGCCGTCGTCGTGCCGCACCGCGAACAGCCCGGTGCTCGGACGGTAGACCGCCAGCTGCGCGTGACCGTTGTGGTCCCACATCCCCGGCACCGGGACGTCCCCCGGGTCACCCATCGTCACGGCCGACACGCCGCCGTCCTCGTGCCGCAGCGCGAAGGTGTTCGACGACGGACGGAAGATGCCGACCTGATCGTGCCCGACGCCGTCCCAGTCCCCGACGACCGGCAGGTCGCCGGCCTGGCCGAGGTCCACCCGGCCGTACTGGCTGGACGGGGTGTTGTTCCAGAGCAGGGTCCAGTGGCCGCCGCGGAAGTACGCCACCGTGCTGGACTTCTGCCCGGCGAGCCAGCGGCCCGCGACCGGGGTGCTCACCGAGATCGTGCCGGCGGTCGACGCCGTCCGGCCGTGGTCGTCGGTCACGGTCTCGGTGACGTTGTACGTCCCGGGCTTCGCGTAGTAGTGCGTGAAGTCGGGTGCGGTGGTGCCGTTCAGGACGGTCGGGGCCGTGCCGTCACCGAAGTCGAAGCGGTAACTCGCCACCGGCCAGGGGCTGGTGGCGCCGTTGTTGGTGACCCGGACGTCCTGGCCGCCCGTCCAGCTCGGCTCCAGCCACAGCACGGGCTTGATCGGCCCGGGCTCGTTGACCACGACCGTGGCGGACGTGGTCCTCGTCAGCCCGAGGCCGTCGGTCGCCGTCAGCTTCGCGGTGTAGGTGCCCGGAGCGTAGTCGTGGCTCACCGGGAAGGCGGGGGCGCTGACCGGGGCGCTGCCGTCGCCGAAGTCCAGCGTGCCGGTCGCGGGGGCCCACGGCGAACTGACGGATCCGTTCAGCTTCACGGTGAGCGGCTTGCCCGCGGTCCCGTCCGGCGACTGGCCCAGCGACACGAACAGCGGGTCCTGCGCCTCGGACGCCCCCCGGTCGTGGTAGCCGCTACCGGTACCGGTGTTGGCCACCAGCGGGTGGTCGACCCGGGGGTTGCCGAACCGGTCGGTGGCGAGTTCCCCGGGCGCGTCGGCGTCGGCCGAGTCGACGGCGGGAGAGTTGTCCTTCCGCAGGTCGTCGCGGGAGGTCACGAGGTCGTGCGACCCCTGCCCGCTGCCCTGCTGGAACTGCGCGAGCGCGGCGTACGACTGGCCCGCCCAAAGGTACGGGGTGCCCGTCGCCGTGGTGACGAGGTTGTAGTCCGCCTTGGTCCCCGCGGCCGAGCCCGCGGACGCGGACAGGTCCGCGTCGGGACCGGCGGTGGTGCAAGGGCCCCACACCGGGTGGGCGCCCTCGTCGAGGTCCAGCACGTTGTTCTCGATCGACGCGCCGCCGGAGGAGCCGGCCAGGTCGATCATCGGGCCGCAGGCGCCCTGGACGGTGTTGCCGGTGATGACCGTGCCCGGCGCGTCGGTGATCGACACCCCCGGACCGGAGCTGTCGCTGACGAGGTCGGCCGTCAGCACGGTGCGGGCCACCCCGGCGTCGACCTGGATGCCGCCCGCGTACGAGGCGGCGACGGCGCTGCGCCGCACGGTGACGTCACTGCTCGCGCCGGTGATCCGCATGCCCGGGTAACGGGCGGCCGGGGTGCCGTCCCAGCCGGAGCTGTAGATCGTCACGTCGTTGACGGTGACCCGGCTGGAGTCGGCCACCAGGACGCCCTCCTTGCCCGAGCGCCCGAACAGACGGTCGATCACCACGTCGTGGACGCCGTTGAGGCTGACGGCGTGGCTGAGCCCGCCGCGGTCACCGAGCACGGTCGCGTCGTGCTCGTCGTCGTACCGCGCCCCGATGAAGGTGATCGGCGCGGACGACGTCCCCGAGCGGGTCAGGTGGAGTTCCTCGTCGTAGTCGCCCCCGGCGATGTGCACGGTCTGACCCGGCTGGACGGAGTTCGTCGCGGCGGCGATCGTGCAGAACGGCGTGCCCTGGCTGCCGGCCGTGCCGGAGGTGTCCGAGCACGCGGCGGACCCCTTGTCGACATAGAGATCGGTGACGGCGGCCTGGGCGGCGGTGGTCGGCGCGAGCGCGCCGGTGATCGACAGGACGAGAGCGGCGGCAGCCGGAATACGTGCTCTACGCACGGAAGTCCCCCAGTGATCGTGCGGATGCCGAATCGGCGGAGCAAACATTCGTGCGATCAACTACCGGCTGTCAAGTCGGTTTCGGCCCTCGTCGGCCCACCTCCCGCCGCCCCCGAACGGCACCGGCCCGCGCTCCCCCCTCCGAAGCGCGGGCCGGTGTCGTGATGCGGCGTCAGTCGGCCAGCGGGAGGTAGACGCGGTTGCCCTGGGCGGCGAACTCCTCGGACTTGGCCCGCATGCCGGCCAGGGCCTCGGCGTCGAACTCGCTCGCCACCGCGCTGGACCCTCCCCCAGCCTCCGGCCGGGAGGTACCCCCACCGTGCTCGTCGCGGATCTTCTGCGAGATCTTCATCGAGCAGAACTTCGGGCCGCACATCGAGCAGAAGTGGGCCGTCTTGGCGGGCTCGGCCGGGAGGGTCTCGTCGTGGAAGTCGCGGGCGGTCTCCGGGTCGAGGGCCAGGTTGAACTGGTCCTCCCAGCGGAACTCGAAGCGGGCGTCGGAGAGGGCGTCGTCCCACTCCTGGGCGCCCGGGTGGCCCTTGGCCAGGTCGGCGGCGTGGGCGGCGATCTTGTAGGTGATCACGCCGGTCTTCACGTCGTCCCGGTTGGGCAGGCCCAGGTGCTCCTTGGGCGTGACGTAGCAGAGCATCGCGGTGCCCCACCAGGCGATCATCGCGGCGCCGATGCCCGAGGTGATGTGGTCGTAGCCGGGCGCGACGTCGGTGGTCAGCGGGCCGAGGGTGTAGAACGGCGCCTCGTCGCAGATCTCCTTCTGGAGATCCATGTTCTCCTTGATCTTGTGCATCGGGACGTGGCCCGGGCCCTCGATCATCACCTGGACGTCGCGCTCGCGGGCGATCCGGCCCAGCTCGCCCAGCGTCTGCAGCTCGGCGAACTGCGCCTCGTCGTTGGCGTCGGCGATCGAGCCCGGGCGCAGGCCGTCGCCGAGCGAGAAGGTGACGTCGTAGCTCGCGAGGATGTCGCAGAGCTCCTCGAAGTTGGTGTAGAGGAAGTTCTCCCGGTGGTGCGCCAGGCACCAGGCGGCCATGATCGAGCCGCCGCGCGAGACGATGCCGGTCTTGCGGCGGGCGGTCATCGGCACGTACCGCAGCAGCACGCCGGCGTGCACGGTCATGTAGTCGACGCCCTGCTCGCACTGCTCGATGACGGTGTCGCGGTAGACGTCCCAGCTGAGGTCCTCGGCCTTGCCGTCGACCTTCTCCAGCGCCTGGTAGAGCGGCACGGTGCCGATCGGCACGGGGGAGTTGCGCAGGATCCACTCGCGGGTGGTGTGGATGTTGCGGCCGGTGGAGAGGTCCATGACGGTGTCGGCGCCCCAGCGGGTGGCCCAGGTCATCTTCTCCACCTCCTCCTCGATCGAGGAGGTGACGGCGGAGTTGCCGATGTTGGCGTTGATCTTCACCAGGAAGTTGGTGCCGATGACGGCCGGCTCCACCTCGGGGTGGTTCACGTTGACCGGGATGACCGCGCGGCCGCGGGCCACCTCGGAACGGACGAACTCCGGTGCCAGGCCCTCGCGCAGCGCCACGAACTCCATCTCCGGCGTCACGATGCCGCGCTTGGCGTACGCGAGCTGGGTGACGGCGGCACCGTCGCGGCCGCGCAGCGGGCGGCGCGGGCGGCCGGGGAAGACGGCGTCGAGGTTGCGCAGGTTCCCGCCGCGCGGCGAGGTGTGCTTGATCCCGTCGTCCTCGGGGCGGGCCTCGCGGCCGTCGTACTCCTCGACGTCGCCGCGCTGGCGGATCCAGGCGTCCCGCAGCGGCGGCAGGCCGCGCCGGACGTCGGGCTGGTACGCCGGGTCGGTGTACGGGCCCGAGGTGTCGTACAGCGGGACGGTCTTCCCGTTGGTGAGCACGACCTCGCGGTACGGCACCCGCAGGTCGGGGCGGGAGCCGTCGCGGTAGGCCTTGCGCCAGGCCGGGGTGGGGTAGCCGGTGCCCGCGCTGCTGACGGCGGAGTTCTGGGCAGACTGCGGCTGTGCGTCGAACGTGGTCATCGGACCCTCTACTCCCTACGCCGGCATTACCCGGTCAGGTTCCTGCGGTCGACGCAGCGTTCGGCACGTCCGGCGACGTCCCGGTCAGCGTCCTCTCAGCCCGGTGCTCCGAGCTCCCGTGTCCGCAGGCGGTGTTGCCTGCGCAAGACGTCCAACACCGTAGCGACCGAATCGCCGCTGGTCCAGAGGGGGTCCACGGACGGGGATTCCGGCGGCCGCCGCACCGCCGGCCGCGGGGCGGGCACACTGGCAGTCGGACCGGCCGGGCGGACGGCCGGCGGCGTGACGAGGGAGGGCCGAGTGGTCGGGAGCACCGGGCGGGTCAGCGGAGCGGTGGGGGCGGGGCTGGTCGGCGAGGTGATGGTGCACGTCCCGGAGCGCCAGGGGACGGAGGCGTTCCTCGCCTACCTGGCCGTGCCGGGCGACCGGCTGCCGGTGGGGACGCCGGTGGTGGTGGTCGAGTACCAGCCGCCGCGCACCGTCTACGTGGCGCCGATCCTGCCGTAAGGGGCCGTGACGATGTTGTGACAGGTCGTCATGTCAGCTCCCTTTTCTTCGGGTTGCCCCGGCCGGACAATCCGAATCGGCGCATCTCATGTGCCGGAAGGGGGAGTTGAACCATGCTGTACGTCATCGTCGGGGCGGCCGTCGCGGTGCTGCTGGTGGGTGTCACGCTCTTCAAACTCATGTGGCGGGTGGCGGAGCCCAACGAGGCCCTGATCATCTCCGGTTCCAAGCACCGCACCGAGGGGGTCGGCGAGGGGCTGGGATTCCGGATCGTCACCGGGCGCGGGACCTTCGTCACGCCGGGCCTGCAGGGCGTCCGCCGGCTCTCGCTGGACCTCAACGAGGCCGAGCTGAACGTCGAGTGCGTCACCACGCAGGGCATCCCGGTGCGGGTCAAGGGCGTGGTGATCTTCAAGGTCGGCGACGACCACGTCTCGATCGCCAATGCCGCGCGGCGCTTCCTCGACCAGCAGAAGCTGATCAGCCAGCGCGTGCACAACGTCTTCGCCGGCCACCTGCGGTCGATCGTCGGCGGGCTCACCGTCGAGGACATGATCCGCGACCGCGAGCGGCTCACCGGGGAGACCAGGGCCGCCTCCGGGCTGGAGATGGAGAAGCTCGGTCTGATCATCGACACCCTGCAGATCCAGGAGATCATCGACCCGACGGGCTACATCAAGAACCTCGCCATCCCGCACGCCGCCGCCGTGCAGCGGGACGCCCGGATCGCCCAGGCCGAGGCGGACCGGATGGCCACCGAGGCGGAGCAGGAGGCCGCCGCCCGCAAGGCCGAGGCGACCCGCAACAGCGCGATCCAGCAGTCCGCGTACCAGGCCGAGCGGGACACCGCCAACGCCCGGGCCGAACAGGCGGGCCCGCTCGCGCAGGCCGCCGCCCGGCAGGAGGTCGTCGTCCAGGAGACCAAGGTCGCCGAGCTGGAGGCGCGCCGCAAGGAGCAGCAGCTGCAGATCGACATCCGCAAGCCGGCGGACGCCAAGGCGTACGAGACCCGCACCCGGGCCGAGGCCGAGCGCGACGCCCGGATCTCCGCCGCGCAGGCGCAGGCCCGGGAGACCGAGCTGCGGGCGGCGGCCGAGGCCAGCCAGGTCAGGATCGCGGCCGAGGCCGAGGCCGACGCCACCAAGCTGCGCGGGCTGGCGGCCGCCGAGGCGACCAAGGCCACCGGTCAGGCGGAGGCCGCGGCCACCGAGGCCCGCGGTCTGGCGGACGCCGCGACCGCCCGGGCGATCGGGCTCGCCAAGGCGGAGGGGCTCAAGGCCAGGGCCGCGGCCCTCACGGCGAACCCGGACGCCGTGGTGGCCCAGGAACTGGCCGAGAAGTGGCCGGACATCGTGCTGGCCGCGGCGGAGTCCTTCGGCAACGTCGAGCACATGGTGCTGCTCAACGGGGCCGAGGGCGTGGGGGACCTCTTCACCAAGGCGCTCACCATGGGCGGGACCGGGCTCGGGCTGGCCCGGCAGCTGCTCACCACCTTGCAGGGGCCGGCGCAGCCCGCCGGGGCGGCCGCGGTGGAGCCGGCCGCCGCGGTGCCGGTCCAGCAGGCGCAGGCCCGGAAGACGCCGGTCCAGCAGGTGCCGGTCGAGGAGTGAACGCGCAGTAGCGGCCGCCCGGTTGGGTAGCCCGTCGCGCCCACCTGAGTACCCGTACTCAGGTGGGCGCCGCCCCGCCCGCCGGAGCATGGGGCCATGCATTCCGCAGCCACCGTCCGGGTCGGCATCACCGCCGTCGGAGCCCACCTGCCCGCCCGCCGTCTGACCTCCCGACAGCTCCAGGAGGAGGTCACGGCCGGCGGACGGCTCCGCCTGCCGGAGCGGACGTTCGAGAAGGCCACCGGCATCGTCACCCGGCACTTCGCGGCCGAGGGCGAGTACGCGTCGACGCTGGCGATCGGCGCCGCCCGGCGCGCCCTGGACGCCCGCGGCCTGGACCCGTCCGACCTCGACCTGCTGCTGTACGCCTCCGCCACCCGGGACGTCTGCGAGCCCGCCACCGCCCACCTCGTCCAGGCCGAACTCGGCTCACGGGCCCACGCGCTGGACGTCAGCAACGCCTGCAACAGCTTCCTCAACGGGATCGACCTGGCCCGCGCGATGATCCTGGCCGGCCGCGCCCGGCGCGCCCTGGTGGTCACCGGCGAGACGCCCAGCCGGGCGATGCGCCGCGATCCGAGCGGCCTGGCCGACTTCCGGGACGGCTTCGCCGGGTACACCTTCGGCGACGCCGGCGCGGCCGTGCTGGTCGAGGCGGTCGAGCGCGGCGGCATCCTCGACGTCGAGACCGAGACCGCCTCCGAGCACTGGGAGGTCGGCGGCATCCCCGGCGGCGGGTCGCGTCACCCGCGCGGCGACGAGTACAGCTACTTCCGGGGCGGCGGCAAGGAGTTGCGCGGCGTCTTCGAGAAGATCGGCGGCACCATCCTGACCCGGGTGGCGGCCCGCACCGGCCTCGGCTGGGACGACTACGCCCGGGTGCTGGTGCACCAGGTGACCGTCCCCTACCTGGAGCGCTTCGTCGAGCTGACCGGCGTACCGGCCGGGAAGCTGGTGCTCACCGTGCCGGAGCTGGGCAACATCGCCAGCGCCACGCTCGGCGTCCAACTCGACCGGATACGCCATGAGTTGAGCCCGGGTGACAAGGTGCTGCTGATCGGGCTCGGCGGCGGCGTCAGCCTGATGACGATGGTCTGGGAGGCGTCGTGACCGAACTGTGGGTGATCGTCCCGGCCTACCAGGAGGAGGCCCGGATCGACGGCACGCTGAACGCCCTCGCCGCCCAGCGGGACCGGGAGTTCACCCTGCTGGTGGCCGACAACGGCTCCACCGACGGGACGGTGGCGAAGGTCCGCGCCTTCGCCGGGCGGGCGCCGTTCCCGGTCGAGGTGCTGGTCGAGCCGGAGAAGGGGGTCGGCTCGGCGGTGGACACCGCGTTCCGGCACGCCATCGCGCACGGCGCCACGCTGCTCGCCCGCACCGACGCCGACTGCCTGCCCGAGCCCGGCTGGACGGCCGCCGCCCGGGCCGGGCTGCGCGCCTCGCGCGGGCTGGTCTGCGGCCGGGTCACCGCCCGCCGGGACGAGCACGGCCCGGCCGGGCGCGCGGTGTTCCTGCTGCTGGTCGCGCTCGGCGCGTCCTTCGGCCGGATCCGGCCCGCACACCGCCGCCAGCACGGCTACCTCACCCCGTACCGGATGCACGCGGGCAACAACATGGCGATCACCGCCGAGCTGTACCAGGCGGTCGGCGGCATGCCGCGGCGCCCCTCGCCCACCGACCGGACGTTCATCAACCGCGTCCGCCGGCACACCACCGCGATCGTCCACCGCCGCGACATGGTCGTGCAGAACTCCACCCGCCGGATCCGCGCCTACGGCGTGATCGGCACCGCCCGCTGGTACCTGGAGCGCGGCGCCGGCCCGCGCTCCGCCGACGTCCGCTGACCACCCGGAGGCCATCCCGTGCTCGACCGGCTCGCCCACACCCTGCGGACCGTCCACCCCGACCGGCCCGCCGTGCTGCAGCACACCCGCACCGGCGGCACCCGGGTCCGGATCCGCCGCGGCGAACTCGCCGACCTCGCCGACGCCCACGCCGCCGCCCTGCACGCCCGCGGCCTGCGCGACGGCGCCACCCTCGGCGTCGCCCTCCGCCCCGGCCCCCGGGCGCTCGCCGTCATGCTCGCCGCCCACCGGCTCGGCCTGCGGGCCGCCGTGCTCGACCCCACCGCCGGGCCGGACGTGCTCGCCGCCCGGCTCGCGCTGGCCCGGCCGGAGCTGGTGCTCGCCGACGCCGCCGCCCAGGCGGTGGCCGGCTGGGCCGGGCCGCTCGCCCGCCGCGCCGACCTCGCGCTGCCCCGGCTGGCCGCGCTCGGCCCGGTCGCCACCCTCGGCCGCCGACTGCCCGGCTGCGCGCCCCGGCTGCGGACCACCGCCACCGCCGCGCCCGCACCCCGGGCCGGCGACCAAGACACCGACGCCGTGATCGTCTTCACCTCCGGCACCACCGCCCGGCCGCGCGCCGTCGTGCACTCCCGGGACGGACTGGCGGCCGGTCTGCGGACCGTCACCGAGCTGGTCGACCCGCGCCCCGGGAGCGTGGTGCTCGGCGGCACCTTCTTCGTGCTGGTCCCCGCCCTGGCCGCGGGCGCCGCCGTCGCCCTGCCGGCCCGCTCACCGCGCGCCCTGGCCCGCCAGCTCGCCCGCCTGGCACCGGCGCAGACCTACCTCACGCCGCCCCAGCTGCGCGCCGCCCTCGGCGCCGGGGCCCGCTTCTCCGGCCGGGTCTGGACCGGCTCCGCGCCCGCCGACGCCACCCTGCTCCGCCGGGTCAAGCGGGCCGGCGCCGACCAGGCCTGGGGCGTGTACGCGCTCACCGAGCTGTTCCCGGCCGCGGCCGTCGAGGAGGCCGAGAAGCGCGCGTTCCCCGGCCCCGGGGACCTGGTCGGCGCTCCGCTGCCGGGCGTGCGCACCGAGCTCGGCCCGGACGGCGAACTGCTGCTCACCGGCCCCGGCGCCCGGCACCGCTACCTCGGCGAGGAGCCCGACCCCTGGGTCCGCACCGGCGACCGCGCCACCCTCGACCCGGACGGCCGGATCGTGCTCGCCGGCCGGCTCAAGGACATGGTGCTGCGCGGTGCCGAGAACATCTACCCCGGCCTGTACGAGCCGGCGCTGCACCTCCCGGAGGTCGAACTCGCCGTCCTGGTCGGCGTCCCGCGCCCCGACGCACCGGGCGACGAACGGCTGGTCGCCCTCGTCCAGCCCCGGCCCGGCGCCGATCCGCACCGGCTGCGCGCCGCCCTGCAGGGGCCGCTCGGCCGGATGGGCGGCGCCCGGCCGGACGCGCTGCTGTTCGGGGAGGTCCCGCTGGCCGGTCGCTCCCGCAAGCCCGACCGGGCCGCCGCCTCGGCCCACTGCGCGCGGGAGTTGGGCACGTGAACACCGTGACCCCCGCCGCCTCCCGGGCGGCCCGCCGCCGCGACCGCCGCGTCTACCTGCGCAGCCACCCCGTCCTGTTCGCCCTGCTCGGCGCCACCCGCCACCGCCCGGTCGTCCGGCTCGGCCGGACCGTCCTGGTGCACGGCACCGACGCCTACCGGGAGGCGCTCACCCGGATCCCGCTCGACCGCACCGCCGCCGGCACCACCGGCGGCGCCGCCGCCGAACTCACCGACGGCGGGCTGCTGTTCGACCAGGACGGCGGCGAACACCGGGCCGCCCGCCGGGCGCTGGCCGGCGCCCTGGACAGCGGCGCGGTGGACCGGATCCGCCCGCACTGGCAGGCCGTCCTCGCCGCACGGCTCCCCGCCCTCACCACCGGCACGCTCGAACTGGTCGACCTAGCCCAGGAGTTGGCCGGCGTGACGGCCGCCGCACTGACCGGCTCGGACGCCGCCCCGCGCACCCTCGCCCGGGCCGCCGCCGAGGCCGCCGCGACCGCCGCCGCCGACCACCTGCCCGGCCCGCGCCTCCCCGGCCGGCGCGCCGCCGCGAAGGAGGCCGCCGGCGCGGCCGCGACCCGGCTCACCGCCCTGCTCCCCGACCCGCTCGACGCGATGCTGACCGTCGCCGCCGTCAACACCACCGTCGCCGCACTCCCCCGGGCCGCCGCCTGGTGCGCCGACGCCGGCCTCTGGCCCACCGTGGACGCCGCGACCGCACCCCGGCTCGCCGCCGAACTCCTCCGGCTGACCGCCCCCTCGCCGCTGCTCCCGCGGGTGGCCGGCGCCGACGCCACCCTGGCGGGCCGCCCGGTCAGGGCCGGCGACCGGTTGGTCCTGGTCGCCCGGCACGCCGCCCAGGCCCACCGGAGTGCCCCGGCCACCGCGCCGGCCGCCACCCAGGCCGTCTTCGGCGCCGGCCCGCACGCCTGCCCCGGCGCCGGCCTGGCCCGCGCCCAGCTCGCCGACGTCCTGCTCGCCCTGGCCCCCCACCGCCCGGTGGTCGTCCGCGCCCGCGCCGACCGCCGCGCCGCGCTGCCCGGCTACGCCGAGCTCACCGTCCGCGCGGGGGAGGGCCGATGCGGATAGCCGTCACCGGTGCGAGCGGCTTCTGCGGCTCGCACGTCGCCCGCACCGCGGCCGGCCTCGGCCTGGACGTGCTCTGCCTCGGCCGCAACCCCGGCCCGGTCGGCCGGCACCGCCCCTGGGACGCCACCACCGGCGACCCCGACCTGTCCGGCGCCGACCTGGTGGTGCACTGCGCGGCCGCCGTCGGCGACCCGGCCCCGCCGACCGCCGGCGCCGGTTCGGCCGCCGAGGCCCAGCAGTACGCCGTCAACGTCACCGGCACCGAACGGCTGCTGCGCGCCGCCGCCGGCCGCCCGGTCGTCTGGGTGAGCAGCGCCAGCGTCTACGACCCGCGACTCCCCCGCACCCTGGTCACCGAGGACCACCCCACCGGGGGCGGCCACCTCAACGCGTACGGCCGCACCAAGGCCGCGGGCGAGCGGCTCGCACTGGCGGCGGGCGCCGTCGTCCTGCGCCCGCGCGCCGTGTACGGGCCGGGCGACCCGCACCTCGCGCCGCGGCTGCTCGAACGCGTCCGCCACGGCCTGCTGCTGCTCCCCGGGCCGGACGTCCGGCTCAGCCTCACCGCCGTGCCGAACCTCGCCGACGCCTGCCTCGCCGCGCTCGGGGTGACCGGTCCGGCCTGGGCGGCCGGCGCCTACAACCTCGCCGACGCCCGCCCGTACCGGCGGGACGCGGCCGTCCGCGCGGTCCTCGCCGCCCACGGCGTGCGCGCCCGGATCGGCCACGTCCCCGCCCCGCTCGCCCGGCTCGCCGCCCGCACCGGCCGGATCCCCGGTCTGACCCCGTACGCCGTGGACCAGCTCGCCCACAGCGTCGTCCTGGACACCTCCCGGGCCCGCGCCACCGGCTGGCTCCCGCGCTGGGACCTCTCGTCCGTCCCGCTGCGCGGACCCGCGCCCCCGGACGGCCCCGGGCCGCGGCGCGGGTGAAACGCCGGACGCCCGCACCCCCACGGGGTACGGGCGTCCGGGGGAGCCGGCGGCTCAGTTCCTGGCGGCCTTCTTCACCAGGATCACCACGGCGGCGGCGATGCCCACCACCACCAGCAGCTTGATGGCCAGGCTCAGCAGCGCGCCCACCACGCCGAACACGAACCCGACGACGTTCCAGGCGAGGATCAGCACCAGCACCGGGACGACGATGTTGCGCACCCAGGAGGGCAGCGACTTCCAGAACTCAGCCATGTCCGTTCCTTCTCTCCCCTCGGGCCGGCTGCCGTCCGGTGCCGCATCCCGCTTGCTCTCGATGCTTCGATCGTACGGGGGCGGATGTGCCGGAACGAGGGCCAACGGCCCGGAGAGAACCCGGAGAACACCCCGAGGCCGGGCCCGGGGTAACCCCTGGCTCCGGCGGGCGATCGGGCGGAGGTCGGGCGGAGGTCGCCGGGACCGGGCGGGGGCCGGGCGGCTCAGACCGGCCAGGTCTCGCCGCGCCAGGCGGCGTCCCAGAACATCCACTCGTACCGCGCGGTGGTGGTGAAGTGCTCCACCACCCGGCGGCGTTCGGCCGGGGAGATCTCCTCGCCGATCCGGTCGGTGAGCGCGAGCACCCGGCGCACCACGGACTGGAAGGCCTCGTCGCCGTAGGTGGCGATCCACTTGGCGTACAGCGGGTCGGGGGAGCCCTTGGCGAGCAGCTCCTCGCCGACCCGGGCGTAGATCCAGTAGCAGGGCAGCACCGCGCCGACCGCCTCCGCGAAGGAGCCGCCGTAGACGGTGGCCAGCAGGTAGCTGGCGTACGCCCGGGTGGTGGGCAACACCGGTTCGGCGGCGGCCTGTTCGGCGCTGCCGCCGAAGGCGGTCAGGAACTCGGCGTGCATGCCCTGTTCGGCCGCCAGCGCGCCGACCGCGTCGTCGGCGAAGGCCCGCACGTCCTCCTCGCCGGGCGCCTTGGCGGCGCAGACGGCGAGCGCGCGGGCGTAGTCGCGCAGATAGTGCGAGTCCTGGACGACGAAGTGGCGGAACGCCTCGCGCGGCAGGGTGCCGTCGGTGAGGCCGCCGATGAAGGGGTGGTCGAGGATCTCGGCGTAGACCGGCTCGATCGCCGCCCAGAGTTCTTCCGTCAGGCTCAGGCTCATACCCCCGACCCTAACCGGGCCGGCCGGACCGGGGCGGGCCCGTCCGCATGCGGGTAGCGCGGGTACGGCGGATGCGGGTGGGGCGGGTACGGCGGTACGGCCGACGCGGGTACGGCCGACGCGGGTTCGGCGGACGCGGGTCAGTCCTCCGGCGGGGAGAACACCACCAGCACCCGCAGCTCCTCGGTGATGTGGTGGAACCGGTGGGGGACCCCGGCCGGGACGTAGACGACGGTGCCGCGCGCCACCGTCGTGGTCTCGTCGCCGACGGTCAACTCGGCCCGGCCGCTGATCACCTGGTAGATCTCGTCCTGGGCGTGCGCGGTCTGCGGGTCGGTGTCACCGGGGGAGAGCGCGTACAGGCCGGCGGACATCCGCGGCTCGCGCAGGAAGCGCAGGTAGGCGCCGTCGTGGGCGGCGCGCTCGGCGTCCAGTTCGTCGAGCCGGAACAGCTTCATCGGGGCGTTCTCCTACCGCGGTGCTCCGGGGCCGGGCCCCCGGGCGCTCACCAGGGCATTCAACACCAAAGACGGCCGCCGGGAGCTTCCCCCGCCCCGGCCCGCCTGGGACGCTGGCCCCATGAAGGGTTTCGTCATCAAGACACTTATCAACGCGGCCGCCATCTGGGTGGCCGCCTGGATCGTCACCGGCATCACGCTGACCGGTGACGACTGGCAGCACAAGGCCCTCACGGTGATCGCCGTGGCGCTGGTCTTCGGCGTGGTGAACTGGCTGATCAAGCCGGTGGTGAAGCTGTTCTCGCTACCCCTGTTCATCCTCACCCTGGGGCTGATCACCTTCGTCATCAACGCCCTGATGCTCTGGCTGACCTCCTGGGCGTCGGACAAGCTGGACCTGGACTTCCACGTCGACGGGTTCTGGGCCGCGCTGTTCGGCTCGCTGATCATCAGCCTGGTGTCCTGGGGCCTCAACCTGGCGCTCGGCGACGACGACTGAGCGGCGCGTGCGGGCGGCGCCGGAGGGGCCCGCACCCGGTGGTCCACCGGGTGCGGGCCCCTTCCTCCGTTCCGACCGCTGCCGTCCGGGATCCGGGCGGGCCGTGCACCCGGCCCGATCGGACGCACCCGGGCGGGCCCGGGTTTCGCTCCCGGCCGTCTGCGGGAGACTCCCGCACAACGCTCCAGCCCCGGAGGTCGCCATGCGCACCCCGCCCCGTCCCGTCGTCAAACGCACCGCGCGGGCGATCCTGCTGGAGCTGGACCCGGACGACCCGCACTCCCCGGCCTCGATCGTGCTGATCAAGCGCACCCGGCCCGGCTCCCCGCACCCGTACTGGATCACCCCCGGCGGCGGGGTCGAGCGCGGCGACCGCACCGTGGTCGACGCCCTGCACCGCGAGGTGGACGAGGAACTCGGCGGCAAGGTGGTGGACGTCGTCCCGGCCTTCGTCGACACCGTCAGCCACACCCACCACGACGACGGCACCCTGCTCCACCCGCACGGGGTCAAGGTGCAGCACTTCTTCGTCTGCCGGCTCACCTCGATGGACCTCAGCCGCCGGCACGGCCCCGAGGTCGAGGATCCCAACGGCGAGTACGAGGTGGTCCGGCTGCCCTTCACCCGGGAGGGCGTCACCTCGGTCAACGTCGTCCCGCCCAGCCTGCGCGCCTACCTGGCCGCCAACATCGAGGGCGTCCGCGCGCTGCTCGCCCCCGACCTGGGCTGAGTCGGCGGCCTCAGCCCGCCGCCAGGTCGCCCACCAGGTCATGCCGGATCAGCTCCGGCGCGACGCCGGCCCGCAGCAGCACGCCGACCCCGCGCCGGATCATCGCGGCCGGCCCGCTGAGGTACGCCTCCCGGCCGATCCAGGGCCCGAACCGGCCCACCACCTCGGGCAGTTCCCCGGTGAGCGCACCGGCGCCCGGGGCACCCGCCCCGGACAGCACCGGGCGGACCGAGAGCCACGGGTGCCGCGCGGCGAGCGCGCTCAGCGCCTCCAGCTCGTACAGCTCCGCGGCCTGTCGGGCGCCGTAGAAGACCTCCACCGAACGGCCGGCCGCGCCGTACTCGGCCACCTCCTCGACCAGCGCCCGGATGGGGGCGATGCCGGTGCCGCCGCCCAGGCAGAGCAGGTCCGCGCCGGCCGCGTGGTCGACGGTCATCGCACCGGCCGCCGGGCCCAGCCGCAGCACGTCCCCGGGCGCGGCCCGGTGGACCAGCGCGTTGCTCACCCAGCCCGCCGGGACCGCCTTGACGTGGAAGGTCAGCAGACCGTCCGGCCGGGGCGCGGTGGCGAACGAGAAGTGCCGCCAGACCCGTGGCCACCAGGGCGTCTCCAGGCTGGTGTACTGCCCGGCCCGGTACGGGTAGGCCTGGTCCGGGCGGACGGTGATCACCGCGACGTCCGGGGTGCGGCGCTCGTGCCCGACCACCTCGGCCTGCCACCAGGGCGGCGAGGTCCGGGCGGCCTCCTCGGCGGCCTCGATCATGATCGAGGAGACCAGCCGGTACACCCGGCGCCAGGCCAGCTCGGTCTCGGCGTCCCAACGGCCGCCGGCGTACCGGGACAGCGCCTGCACCAGGCACTCCCCCACCGGGGCGTAGTGGCCGGTCAGCGTGCCGTACCGGCGGTGGCCGCGGCCGAGCGCGCTCAGGTAGCTGCGCAGTCCCTCCGGGTCGCCGGCGCTGCGGGCGGCCGTCAGCAGGGCGCGGAAGAGCCGGTCGCGCTGGACGTCCATGGCGGCCGGGAACAGCGCGCGGACCTCGGGGTGGTGCAGGAAGATCAGCGCGTAGAAGTGCGCGGTGGCCCGGTCGGCGACCGGCTCGACCACGGCCAGGCTGGCCCGGATCAGCTCGATGTCGCGGGCGGTGGGCGGCTGTTCGGCGGCGGTGCGAAGGTCGGGCGCGGGTGCGGCGACGGGTGCCGGGCGGGCGTCGCCCAGGGTCTGCAGCGCCCACGCGCCGCTCATGGGGGTCCCCCCGGCCGGAGGCTGGGGGAGGTCGCCCGGGCCGGCCCAGTTGAGGCCGGGGGCGTGGGGGAACAGCGGCTCGATCACCGGGGCGGGCGGTCCCGCGGGCGCGGCGCCCTCGGGCCGGCTCGGCGCGGGGATCGCGGGCGGCACGGCGGGCGGGTCGGGGATCACGGGTACCGGCGGGAGGTCCGGCGGGTCGAGCGGCATCGGCGGCAGGACGGCGGTGACGTCGGTGACGGCGGGACCGACCGGGGCCGTCGGGGCGACGGCGGCCGGCAGGGCGACGGCGGCCGGCAGGGCGTCCGGGACGACGTCCGGCGTGGTGTCGGGCGTGGTGTCCGGAGTGATGTCGGGCAGCCCGGGCACCGCCGCGACTCCCGCCGAGCCGTGCCCGGTACGGACCAGAAGTGTTCTGCGGGACTTCACCGCAGCGTTTCGAGTACCCAAGAGAATCGTTTCGCCTCCGGCCGGCCTGCGCCACCACCTGGCTTGTCCCTGTTGACGCTAGGCAGCGTGGCACGCCCGAACTGCTCATCCGACAAATCGCGCGAAGCCCGGACACCCGCCCCCGGGACGCGCTACTCTCACCCGATTCGCGGTCGCCTTGCGTGACCATTCAGACACGCAAGGCGACCGGGCGCAGCTCAGAGCTGCCGCAGCAGCATCCCCGGCTGCTCGACGCAGTCCGCCACGAACCGCAGGAAGCCGCCCGCCGTCCCGCCGTCGCAGACCCGGTGGTCGAAGGTGAAGGACAGCTGGGTGACCTCGCGCACCGCCAACTCGCCCCGGTGGACCCAGGGCTTGGCGACGATCCGGCCGACCCCGAGCATCGCCGCCTCGGGGTGGTTGAGGATCGGTGTGGAACCGTCCACGCCGAACACCCCGTAGTTGTTCAACGTGAAAGTCCCGCCGGTGAGTTCGGCCGGAGTCAGCGAACCGACCCGCGCCGCCTCCGTCAACCGGCCCAGCTCGGCGCCGAGTTGCTCGGTGCTCAACGCCTGCGCGTCCCGCACCACCGGGACGACCAGGCCGCGCTCGCCCTGCGCGGCGAAGCCCAGGTGCACCGCCGAGTGCCGCAGGATGCCCGAACCGTCCTCCGTCACACTGGAGTTGAGTTCGGGGAAGCGCGCCAGCGCGACCGTGCAGATCCGCGCCAGCAGCGCCAGCACGCTCACCTTCGGGCCAGGGGCGGCATTCAACTGCCGCCGCAGCGCCATCAGTTCGGTGGCTTCGGCGTCCACCCAGCAGGTCGCCGCGGGGATCTCCCGGTGGCTGCGGGTGAGCTTCTCGGCCACCGCCCGGCGCAGCCCGCGCAGCGGGACGACGCCCTCCTGCGCGGCGGGTGCCGCTGCCGCCGCTGCCGCCGGTACCGCTGGAGTCGCCGGAGCCGCGACCTTGGCCGCGACCGCCCGTTCGACGTCCGCCCGCATGATCAGGCCGTCCGGTCCGCTGCCGGTGACCGAGGCCAGGTCGACCCCCTGCTCCCGGGCCAGCCGGCGCACCAGCGGAGAGATCACCGGCACGACCACCGGGGCCGACGGAGCCTGAGCGACCACCGGAGCCGGGGGAGCCGGCGGGGCCTGCGGAGCCACCGGGGCCGCCACCGTGACGGGGGCGGCGGCGGGAACAGCGGCCGGCACCCCGACCCGCCGCCGCCGGCCACCCCGGTCCGGCTCCGCGACCCCGTACCCGACCAGCGGCCGCTCCACCTCGGCGGCCGCCAGGGCCTCCGCGACCAGCGGAGGCTCGCCCTCCCCGGGCGCCACCGCGACCGTCACCAGCGGCGCGCCGACGGCCACCTCCTCGCCCGGCTCGCCGAACAGGGCGGTGACCACCCCGCCGTACGGGCAGGGCACCTCGACCACGGCCTTGGCGGTCTCCACCTCCACCACCGGCTGGTCGACCGCGATCACCTCGCCGACCTCGACCATCCAGCGGACCACCTCCGCCCCGGTGAGCCCCTCACCGAGGTCGGGCAGGGTGAACTCGCGCACGACGGGCATCATCCTCAGTCCTCCCACTGCAGCCGGGCGACCGCGTCCAGGATCCGGTCCACCCCGGGCAGGTGGTGGTGCTCCAGCATCGGCGGCGGGTACGGGATGTCGAAGCCGGTGACCCGCACCACGGGCGCGGCCAGGTGGTGGAAGCAGCGCTCGGTGACCCGGGCGGCGATCTCCGCGCCGGTGCCGCCGAAGCCGCTCGCCTCGTGCACCACCACGGCCCGGCCCAGCGAGCGGACCACGCGGCAGACCGTCTCGTCGTCGAACGGGACCAGCGTGCGCAGGTCCAGCACGGCGAGGTCCCAGCCCTCGGCCTTGGCCGCCTCGGCCGCCTCCAGGCAGACCGGCAGCGAGGGCCCGTAGGTGATCAGCACCGCGGAGGTCCCGGTGCGCCGCAGCACGGCCCTGCCGATCGGCTCGACCGGCGCCGCCGGGTCGAACTCCGTCTTGCCCCAGTAGAGCCGCTTGGGCTCCAGGAAGACCACCGGGTCGTCGGAGGCGATCGAGGCCCGCAGCAGCCCGTACGCGTCGGCCACCGTGGCCGGGGTGACCACGTGCAGGCCGGGGGTGCTGGTGTAGTACGCCTCGGAGGCGTCGCTGTGGTGCTCGACGCCGCCGATCCCGCCGCCGTACGGGATCCGGACGGTGATCGGCAGCGGGAGCTTGCCCGCGGTGCGGTTGCGCATCTTGGCGACGTGCGAGAAGAGCTGTTCCAGCGCCGGGTAGGCGAAGGCGTCGAACTGCAGCTCCACCACCGGGCGCAGCCCGTACATGGCCATGCCGATCGCGGTGCCGAGGATGCCCGCCTCGGCCAGCGGGGTGTCGAGACAACGGTCCGGGCCGAACTCGGCGGTCAGCCCGTCGGTGATCCGGAAGACGCCGCCGAGCGCGCCGACGTCCTCGCCGAGCACGTGCACGGCCGGGTCCTCGCGCATGGCGTCCCGCAGCGCGGAGTTGAGCGCCTGCGCCATGGTGGCGGTGCGCGAAGAGACAGCGGTGTCGGACATCAGTGCTGCACCTCGGCCTCGGCGGCCAGCTCGGCGGACAACTGGGCGGCCTGCTCCCGCAGCTGCGGGGTGGGCTCGGCGTAGACGTGGGCGAACAGCGACATCGGGTCCAGCTCGGCGTCGGTGTGGAACTCGGCCCGCATCCGGGCCGCCAGCGCCTCGGCCTCGTCGGCCGCCTCCTGCACCAGGGTGTCGTCCAGCAGTCCGAGGGCGCGCAGGTGGCGCTCCATCAGCAGGATCGGGTCGTGCTCCCGCCAGGCGGCCACCTCGGCCTCGTCCCGGTAGCGGGTGGCGTCGTCGGCGTTGGTGTGCGCCTCGATCCGGTAGGTGAGCGCCTCGACCAGGGTCGGGCCGCCGCCGGACCGGGCCCGCTCGACCGCCTCGGCGAGCACGCTGTGCACGGCGGGCGCGTCGTTGCCGTCCACCAGCCGGCCCGGCATGCCGTAGCCGACGGCCTTGTGGGCCAGGCTGGGCGCGGCCGACTGCGCGGTCAGCGGGACGGAGATCGCGTAGCCGTTGTTCTGCACCAGGAAGACGACCGGGGCCTGGAGCACGGCGGCGAAGTTCAGCGCCTCGTGGAAGTCGCCCTCGCTGGTCCCGCCGTCGCCGAGCAGCGCCAGCGCGACCACCGGCTCGCCGCCGAGCTTCGCGGCGTGCGCCAGCCCGACCGCGTGCGGGGCCTGGGTGCCGAGCGGGGTGCAGAGCGGCGCGGTACGGCTGGCGCGCGGGTCGTAGCCGGTGTGCGCGTTGCCGCGCAGCAGGGTCAGCGCCTCCAGCGGGTCGACCCCGCGGGAGACCACCGCGAGGGTGTCCCGGTAGCTGGGGAAGAGCCAGTCGCGCTCGCCGAGCGCCAGCGCGGCGGCGACCTGGCAGGCCTCCTGGCCGGTGGAGGCCGGGTACACGGCGAGCCGGCCCTGCTTGGTCAGCGTGGTGGCCTGCTGGTTGTAGCGGCGGCCGACCACCAGGCGGCGGTACAGCTCGCGCAGCAGCGCAGGGTCGTACTTCTCCAGCTCGGGAGTGCCGAGCACGCGGACCGGCGAGGCGTCCGGGAGCAGGGGTGCCGGGTCGGTGCGGGGGGCGGTCGCCCCGGGCAGCCAGCCGGGCACCGCCGTGTGGTGTCTGTGGTCGAGAACGGTCATCTCGGGCACCTCCAGGGGGGGCGGGGGCTCCCTACCGATTGTTCGGTCGTCTGTTCATCTTGACCAGAAGCGTGACAAGGTGCTGGACAATCGGCCCGGGCGGCGGTCGACTGGTGGCAGTGCGTCCAATCAGTGAGGGTGGGGGGTCATGTCGGCTGAACAGACGTCCAGACTCGACCGTGTCGACCGGGCGATCCTGCGGCTGCTGCAGCAGGACGGTCGCGCCTCGATCCGCTCGGTGGCCGAGCGGGTGCACGTGTCCCGGGCGAACGCGTACGCCCGGATCTCCAGGATGGTCGAGGACGGCGTCATTCGCGGCTTCACCGCCCGGGTCGACCACGAAAAGGCAGGTCAGGGCGCATCCGCGTACGTCACCCTGAAGATCGTGCAGAACTCCTGGCGCTCGGTCCGCGAGCAGCTGCTGGAGCTGCCCGGGGTGGCCCACATCGCCCTGGTCGGCGGGGACTTCGACGTCCTGCTGCTGGTGCACACCGCCGACAACCACGCGCTGCGGGAGCTGGTGCTGGGCAGCATCCAGTCCATCCCGCAGGTGCTCGGCACCCGCACGATGCTGGTCTTCGAGGAGACCGACCAGGTCCCGCCCGACTAGCGGACGCCCTCGGGCCCGGTGCGCCGGGGCGCGGTGCTCGGGGGGCGCGCTCCGGGAGGCACCCCTCGGGAGGCGCCGCTACGCGCGCAGCCCGTCGAAGGCCAGGTGGACCACCGCGTCGGCGACGCCGTCGGCCGCCTTGAGGCCCGGGCGGTACCACTCCACGATCGAGTTGATCATGCCGAAGAGCAGCCGGGTGGCCAGCCGGGGCTCGACGTCCGCCCGCAGCGCGCCGTCCGCGACCGCCGCCCGCAGCAGCTCGGCGACCTGGTGGTCGAACTCCCGGCGCCGCTCCAGCGCCCACTGCTCGGTGGCCGTGTTGCCGCGCACCCGCAGCAGCAGGGTGACGTACGGCAGCTCCTCCAGCAGCACCTCGGCGGTCCGCCGCACCACGTGCTCCAGCCGCTCCACCGCCGGGCCCTCGACCGCGGCCGGCTCGGCCAGGATCCCGAACAGCCCGTCCAGCGCGCGCCCGACGGCGAGCCGGAGCAGCTCCTCCTTGCCGCGCACGTGGTGGTAGATCGACGACTTGGAGATGCCGGCCGCCCGGGACAGGTCCTCCATCGAGGTGCCGTCGTAGCCGCGCTCGTTGAAGACGTCGACGGTCACCGCGAGCAGCGACTCCACGGTGTAGGCGGTGCGCGTGGTGTGATCGGCCATCCTCCGAGTATCCCCGGCCCCGCTCCGCCCCACGCGATCGGGTCGGCCGCTCCGCCCCGGCGCAGCCCGGTCCGCACCGGGGGCACACGCGGACGCCGGGGCCCGGGGGAGCGTCGCGGCCCCGGCCTGATCCACACGACAGGCCCTAGACTCGGCGGACGATCGTCCACGGCCAGCACAGGGTGGGGAGCATGAGCGCAATACCGGCAGTCGCCTCCGACGTGCCCGAGCAGCGCAGCGGCGAGCCGGAGAGCGGAGCGGAGACCGGCTGGCGCGAGCACGCCCGTGCGCTGGTCGTCCGGTTCGGGCCGGCCGTCTGGTGCTACGCGGTGCTCAAGCTGGTCGGCTTCACCGTCTTCATGAAGCTGCTCGCGTTCTCCGGCGAGTACGTCAAGAAGCACCCCCGCTTCGGCGGCGGCGCCAACCCGTGGGACGTCGTGGCCAGCTGGGACGGCTGGTGGTACCAGCAGGTCGCCGAGTTCGGCTACCACCCGGCGCTGGTCCCGATCCCCGGCGGCACCCCGGGCTTCACCATCGAGCAGAACTCGGCCGCCTTCTTCCCGCTCTACCCGGGCCTGATGCGGCTGGTCTCGGACGGCACCGGGCTCGGCCTGTACGGCGCCGGGATGCTGGTCTCGATCGTCGCCTCGCTGTTCGCCGCGGCCGGGATCCACGCGGTGGTGGACCGGATGGCCGGGCCGCGGGCCGGCGTGATCGCGGCCGGGCTCTGGGCGATCGCCCCGGGCTCCGGCGCCGAGTGGGCGATCTACTCCGACTCGCTGTTCGTCGCGCTGGCCGCCTGGGCCTGCTACTGCGTGATGACCAAGCAGTGGGTCGCGGCCGGGGTGATCAGCCTGGTCGCCGGGCTCAACCGGCCCACCTCGGCGGCGCTGATCGGTGCCGTCGGCCTGGCCGCGCTGGTCGAGCTGTACCGGCGGGAGAGCGGCGTCGCCCGCCCCGTGACGGCGATGCTGCTGGCCCCGGTCGGCCTGCTCGGCTACGTGGGCTGGGTCGGCTGGAAGACCGACGACTGGGGCGGCTACTTCAAGATCCAGCACGACGCCTGGCTGCACTACTTCGACTTCGGCGTGGGCACCTACAAGGCGATCCGCGGGGTGCTGCTGGGGCGGACGGACTACCCGTTCGCGTTCCCGATCGCGGACCAGCTGTCCACGCTCATAGTGCTCACCCTGCCGGTGCTGATCGTGCTGCTGGTGCGGCTGCGCCCGCCGCTGGTGCTGACCGCCTACACCCTGGCCACCATCGTCTCGGTGCTCGGCAGCCTGGGCATCTTCGGCAACACCTCGCGCTACCTGCTGCCGGCGTTCCCGCTGCTCATCGCCCTGGCGGTGGCGCTGCGCAAGCTCAGCTGGCCGGTGCTGGCGACGGTGCTGGGCACCGGCGCGATCGCCTCCGGCTGGTACGGCGGGTACGTGATCTTCGAGCTCGGCATCCCGTAGACCGGCACGTAACCGGCACATGGCCCGGCACGTGACCGGCGCATGACCGGCACGTGAGCCGGCACCGGAACCACCCCGGGGGCGCGTCCAGCACGGACGCGCCCCCGTCTGCTTCCACAGGCTCCCACCGGACGAACCCGGCCCGGTTCGTCACACCCTCTTGAGCCGACCGATCGTTCGGTTACTCTGTGACGTGTCCCGTCCTCCCCTCTGAGGAGCGCACACCATGTCCGCAGCGGTCACCCACCCCCTCGTCGCCGAGCTGGTCGAACGCCACCAGGCCACCCTGGACGCCGCGCTCGCCGCCGCGGCGAAGCGCGACTACTGGTCGCCCTACCCCGAGTTCCCGAAGGCCTACGGCGAGAGCGGCGCCGCAGACGGCAAGGCCGCCTTCGAGGCCCTGCTGAACCAGCCGTTCGCCCTCGACCAGCACCCCGCCGACGGCGACCTCGTCGGCGGCGAGGCCTCCCCGTACGGTGTCGAGCTGGGCATCGGGTACCCGCACGCCGAGCCGGACGCGCTGATCGCCGCGCTGACCGCCGCCCGGCCCGGCTGGGCCGCCGCCACCCCGCTCGACCGCGCCGCCGTCTGCCTGGAGATCCTGGGCCGGATCAACGCCCGCTCGCACGAGTTCGCGCACGCGGTGATGCACACCACCGGCCAGGCGTACGGCATGGCCTTCCAGGCCGGCGGCCCGCACGCCCAGGACCGCGGCCTGGAGGCCGTCGCCTACGCGTACGCCGAGCAGACCCGGCTGCCGCGGAGCGCCGGCTGGAGCAAGCCGCAGGGCAAGCGCGACCCGCTGGTGATGACCAAGGACTTCACCGTCGTCCCGCGCGGCCTCGCCCTGCTGATCGGCTGCAACACCTTCCCCACCTGGAACGGCTACCCCGGCCTGTTCGCCTCGCTGGCCACCGGCAACCCGGTGCTGGTCAAGCCCCACCCGCGCGCGATGCTGCCGCTCGCGCTGACCGTCCGGATCGCCCGCGAGGTGCTCGCCGAGGCCGGCTTCGACCCCAACCTGGTCTGCCTGGCCGCCGAGCACGAGGGCGGCACCGTCGCCCAGACCCTCGCGGTCCGCCCCGAGATCAAGCTGATCGACTACACCGGCTCGACCGCCTTCGGCGACTGGCTGGAGGAGAACGCCCGGCAGGCCGAGGTCTACACCGAGAAGGCCGGCGTCAACACCGTGGTCGTCGACTCCACCGACAACTACCGGGGGATGCTCGACAACCTGGCCTTCTCGCTCTCGCTCTACAGCGGCCAGATGTGCACCACCCCGCAGAACCTGCTGATCCCGCGCACCGGCATCGACACCGACCAGGGCGCCAAGTCCTACGACGAGGTGGTCGGCGACCTCGCCGCCGCGATCGAGGGCCTGCTCTCCGACGACGCCCGCGCCGCCGCCATCCTCGGCGCCGTGGTCAACCCCGGCGTGCTGCAGCGCACGGTCGCCGCGGCCGGCGGCGAGTACGGCGAACTCGCCCTCGCCCCGCGGGTGGTGACCTCGCCCGAGTTCCCCGCCGCGACCGTCCGCACCCCGGCGCTGGTCAAGCTGGACGCCGACAAGCCGGACGACCGCGCGGTCTTCCGCAGCGAGTGCTTCGGCCCGGTCTCCTTCGCCGTCGCGGTGGAGAACACCGCCGCCGCGGTCGAACTGCTCCGCGACACCGTCCGCACCCAGGGCGCGATGACCGCCTCCGGCTACACCACCGCGCCCGAGGTCGAGAACGCCCTGGTCGAGGCCGCGCTCGACTCCGGCGTCTCGCTCTCGCTCAACCTCACCGGCGGGGTGTACGCCAACCAGACCGCCGCCTTCTCCGACCTGCACGGCACCGGCGCCAACCCGGCCGCCAACTCCGCCTACTGCGACGGCGCGTTCGTCGCCAACCGGTTCCGCACCGTGGAGATCCGCCGCCACAGCTGATCCCCGCCCGCTCCACCCCCTCCGGGCCCCGGCGCCACGACGCCGGGGCCCGGAGATTCACAGCCCCGTCCCGGACCGCGATGATGGAGGCCGGGAAAGCGCCGAGAGCGGCGTCCAACCTCCGTCCGAACACCGGGAGCTGACACATGACCGCGAAGCAGACCGTCACCGACGTCCTGATCGTCGGCGCCGGACCGACCGGACTGCTGCTGGCCGGAGACCTGGCCACCGCCGGGGTCCGGGTCACCGTCCTGGAGAAGCGCGGCACCGAGTCCAACCTCACCCGGGCCTTCGCCGTGCACGCCCGCAGCCTGGAGATGCTGGACGCCCGCGGCCTGGCCGACCAACTCATCGCCACCGGGCGGGCCCTCGGCTCGCTGAAGCTCTTCGACAAGGTCCGGGTCGACCTCGCGAACCTCCCCACCCGCTTCCCGTTCGTCCTGATCACCCCCCAGTCCAACACCGAGCGCCTGCTCCAGGAGCGCGCGGAGAAGGCCGGCGCGACGATCCTGCGCGGCGTCGAGGTCACCGGGCTGCGCCAGGACGCCGAGGGCGTCACGCTGGAGGCCCGCGAGGACGGCCGCACCACGAGCCACCGCGCGCGGTACGCGGTCGGCACCGACGGCGTCCACTCCACCGTCCGCGACCTGCTCGGCATCCCCTTCCCCGGCGAGTCCGTGGTCAACTCCGTGGTGCTGGCCGACGTCCGGCTGGAGCGCGAGCCCGCCGAGGCCATCACCGTCGGGGCCACCGAGGACGGCTTCGCCTTCCTCGCGCCGTTCGGCGACGGCTGGTACCGGGTCATCGCCTGGGACCGGCACGAGCAGCACCCCGACGGCACCCCGCCCCCGCTGGAGCGGATCGCCGAGCTCACCCGCCACACCCTCGGCGAGGACTACGGCCTGCACGACGCCCGCTGGAGCTCCACCTTCCACAGCGACGAGCGGCAGGTCCCCAACTACCGCTCCGGCCGGGTCTTCCTCGCCGGCGACGCCGCCCACTGCCACTCCCCGGCCGGCGGCCAGGGCATGAACACCGGCCTGCAGGACGCCGCCAACCTCTCCTGGAAGCTCGCCGCCGCCGTCCAGGGCTGGGCCACCGACGCCCTGCTCGACACCTACCAGACCGAGCGGCACCCGGTCGGCAAGACGGTGCTGCGCAGCTCCGGCGCCCTGATCCGGCTCGCCCTCGCCCACTCCGCGCCCACCCGGGCCCTGCGCGGCGCCCTCACCACCATCGCCGAGCACCTCGACGTGGTCGCCACGCGCGGCGCCAAGCTGGTCTCCGGCATCGGCATCCGGTACGCCGCGCCCAAGGACGCCCACCCGCTGGCCGGCCGGCGCGTCCCCGACCTGCGGCTGACCGGCCTGGAGCAGCCCCGCGAGGAAGGGCCGGCCGCGCCCGAGCGGCTCTACGAGGCGCTGCGCGGGGGGAAGTTCGTGCTGGTCAGCAATGACGAACTGTCGGCCGCCGACCCGTGGGCGGACCGCGTGGTCACCGCGGCCCCGGCCGACCCGCACGGCAAGCTGCGCGACACCGTCCTGCTGATCCGCCCCGACGGCTACGCCGCCTGGGCCGCCGTCGACCCGGGCCGCGGCGAACTCCGCGCCGCCCTCGCCCACTGGCTCGGCACCCCCGGCGACAACTGACCCGCCCGAGGCGTGGGGCGGGCCGCCCCGCCCCACGCCTCCCGCGCAACGGGCCGCGCCGCGCGACGCCTTCCCGCACCGCACCGCACCGCTACGCCTTGACCTTCGCGTCGCGCCGCAGCGGCCCCTCAGGCCTTGACCTTCTCGTAGTGCCGCGCGGCCTTCGCCCGATTCCCACAAACCGCCATCGAGCACCACCGCCGACGCCCGTTCTGCGACGTGTCGAAGAAGTGCAGAATGCAGGCCTCGTGCGCACACTTCTTGATCCGGTGCGCCCCCTGCTCGAGCAGTCCGAGAAAGTCGTCCACCGCCAGCCAGGCCGCCAGCCATTCCGGCCAGTCCACCTCGACGTGCTCGGCCGGCCCCTGCGGCCCGAGCTCCCGCCGCAGTCGCCCGTGCCGCAGCACCGCGTTCAGCCCGGCCGTCGCCGCCGTCCCCGCCGCACCGTGCTCGTCGAGGTCCCGGACCGCCGCCGCCAGTGCCTCCCGGGCCTCCCGGACGGCCGCCAGCCCGGCTTCCCCGGCCTCGCAGCGCCCGGCCAGCCCGGCCGAGGAGAGCCAGGTCCGGTAGCCGTCCGGCTCGCCCAGCAGGTCGTTCACCGGCGTGCCCGCCCACCGCGTGTTCAGCAGGTCCAGCGAGAGCGGCTCGCCGATCAGCGGCCGCGGGTCGCGCGGCTCTGCCTTGCGGTCCGTCATCGGTCCTCCCTCGGTCGCGCCCGGTATCCGATTCTACGTCCGCCCCGGTCTGTCCGAATTCGTCCGGCCGCGATCGGCCACAACCGGCCACAACCAGCCGCAATCGGCCGCGAACCGGCGCGGAATCGGGCCGGGACCGAATGCGGGAATTCCGCCCGTTAACTGTATGGAGCGATCTCCATTCGGTTCTCCACAGTTGACTGTTCTTTAGCAACGAATTGCTTGACCATGAGCCAATTCCCCTACCTCCTCTGACATGTTCTAGCCAGCGTCTCACCCCAGCGACGCCCTGGCCCCTGCCGGTCCCCACATGCCGGCCAGAGGAGGATTCCGTGCGCCCCCGCTCCCTTGCCCTTGCCGCGGCCCTTGCCGTCCTGCCGCTGACCGCCGTCTCGCTCGGCGTCGGCGCCGCCCAGGCGGCCCCGGTCCCCAACGCCGCCGCGCCCCGCGTCTCGCTGCCGAACACCGTGACCCCCGCCGTGGCCCGCTCCGAGAAGAAGGGCGACGTCCCCGCCGACCAGCAGCTGTCCGTCGCGGTCAGCCTGAAGCTGCGCAACACCGCCGAACTGGACCGCTTCCTCGCCGCGATCGCCACGCCCGGCACCCCGGAGTACGGCCGGTACCTGACGCCGCAGCAGTTCACCGAGCGCTTCGGTCCGACCCAGGCCGCCGTCGAGCAGGTCAAGACCTACCTGACCGCCCAGGGCCTGGCCGTCTCGGGCGTCAGCGACAACCGCCAGGTGGTGAACGCCCACGGCACCGCCGAGCAGATCGCCAAGGCCTTCGGCACCCACGAGAGCGCCTACCTGGACCCGCAGCAGCAGCGGACCTTCTTCGCCAACGACGCGGCCGCCTCCGTCCCGGCCGACCTGGCCGACGTGGTGCAGGGCATATCCGGCCTGAACAACCACACCGTCCGGACCACCCGCAACGTCAAGCCGACCACCCCGCCCGCCGCCCCCAACGCCACCGCCGCCACCCCGAGCGGCTTCGGCCCGGCCCAGTACGACGGCGCGTACAACCTGGACAAGACCGGTGCCGACGGCACCGGGGTCACCGTCGCGCTGTGGGAGTTCGACGGCTACAGCGCCAACAACCTGAAGACCTACGACTCCCAGTACGGCCTGACCGGCCCGGCCGTCTCCACCGTCTCCGTCGACGGCGCGAACTACGACTCCGCGCCCGGCCAGGGCCAGGGCGAGGTCGAGCTGGACAGCGAGATCGTCCGCGGGGTCGCGCCCAAGGCGACCCAGCTGGTCTACGAGGCCCCCAACAGCGACCAGGGCGAGATCGACATGGCCGCCAAGATCGTCGCGGACAACCGGGTCTCGGTCATCTCCATCTCGTGGGGCTCCTGCGAGCCGGACACCACCGCCTCCTCGATGACGGCCGTCGACAACTCCTTCAAGCAGGCCGCCGCACAGGGCATCTCGATCTTCTCCGCCTCCGGCGACGACGGTTCCCGCGACTGCACCCGCTCCACCAGCGGCTCCACCGTCAAGGCGGTCGACTTCCCGGCGTCCAGCCCGCACCAGACCGGTGTCGGCGGCACCAACCTCAAGGTCTCCGGCAACGCCTACTCCTCGGAGAGCGCCTGGAGCACGGCCGGCGGCGGCGTCTCCACCGTCTTCGCCAAGCCGAGCTGGCAGACCGGCACCGGCGTCTCCGGCACCATGCGCACCGTCCCGGACGTCTCCTCCAACGCCGACCCGGCCAGCGGCTTCGCGATCTACACCGTCGGCGGCTGGCAGGTGTACGGCGGCACCAGCGCCGCCGCGCCGCTCTGGTCCGGCTACGCGGCCCAGTTCAACCAGAAGGCCAAGGCGGCCGGCCAGCCGGTCCTCGGCGAGGCGAGCCCGAAGCTGTACGCGGTCGCCAACGGCAGCGGCTACGGCAGCACGTTCCACGACGTGACCACCGGCAAGAACCAGGACTTCACCACCAAGGCCGGCTACGACCAGGTCACCGGCTGGGGCAGCCCGATCGCCGACGCCCTGAACACGGCGCTGCTCGGCACCACCCCGCCGCCGTCCGGCGGCTGCACCCCGGCCCAGCTGATCGGCAACGGCGGCTTCGAGACCGGCACCGCCGCGCCGTGGACCGCCTCCACCGGCGTGGTCGACAGCAGCACCGGCGAGGCCGCCCACTCCGGCTCCTGGAAGGCCTGGCTGGACGGCTACGGCAGCGCCCACACCGACACCCTGGCGCAGACCGTCTCGATCCCGGCCGGCTGCCGGGCCACCCTCGCGTTCTGGGTGCACGTCGACACCGCCGAGACCGGCTCGACCGCGTACGACAAGCTGACCGTCCAGGCCGGCTCGACCACGCTGACCACGCTGTCGAACGCCAACGCGGCCACCGGCTTCACGCAGAAGACCTTCGACCTGTCGGCCTTCGCCGGCCAGACGGTGACGATCAAGTTCACCGGCACCGAGGACTCCTCGCTGAAGACCAGCTTCGTGATCGACGACGCCTCGCTCAACGTCTCCTGATCAGTCTCCGGGCCCGCATTGCCGGGGCGGTCCGCACCTGGACCGCCCCGGCGTTGTGTTTCCACACTGTTTCAAGATCGATAACCCTGCGGTCGAAGACTCGTGACCACTGTCATACGCACGACTGATGACGTAGCCTCTCGACCGTGCATAGGGTGCCCCACAGCTCGGTGAAGCCGCTCTCGGCGCGCCTCGGCGTCGGACCGGCCGCGCCGATCCCACCTGCTGGGGAAGGTAACCGCATGGGCTCACAGCAACCCCAGGACGCCCGGCTGCGGCTGGTCGGCCCGCACCCCGGCACGCCCACGCCCGCCGCCGGGGCGGTTCCGCCTGCCGCCGCGCCGGTCCCGCCCGCGGTCGCCGCCGCCGCGGCCGGCCGCCCCGCGCCCGCCGGCGGCTTCGCCGACACCCTGAACCTGGCGATCGAGGCCAGCGGCCTGAGCCTGGACCGGATCCGCGCCGCGCTGGCCCAACGCGGTGTCAGGGTGAGCGTCACCACCCTGAGTTACTGGCGGCGCGGCCGCAGCCAGCCCGAGCGGGCCAGTTCGCTGCGCGCCGTCCACCTGCTGGAGGAGCTGCTCGGCCTGCCGCACTCCACCCTCTCCGCGCTGCTCGGCCCCCCGCGCCCGCGCGGCCGCTGGGCCGCCGCCGCCAACACCGCGCACCTGCGGCTGGAGGACGTCTGGCCCGGGGAGCAGGAGATCGCCGACGTCTTCGCCGAGCTGGACGCCCCGCCGGTGGGCGAGCTGGAGCGGCTGTCCATCCACGACTCGTACTACGTCGACGCCGAGCGGCGCGGCAACCTGCTGCGGATGCGCCAGGTGGTCCGCGCGACCGTCGGCGGGGTCGCCCGCTGCCTGGTCGTGCACAAGGCCGACGAGGAGGCCACCGGCTGCCCCGAGATCACCTCGGTCCGGCACGGCCGGCTCGGCCGGGTCCGGCGCCGCCCGCACGTCGGCCTGGTGGTCGGCGAGCTGATGCTGGACCGCCCGCTCGCGCTCGGCGACAGCACGGTCTTCGAGTACGAGGTGGAGATCCCGCCCGGCGGCGGCCCGACCATGGAGTACAGCCGCCGCTTCGCCATCCCGGTCCGCGAGTACGTGCTCCAGGTGCACTTCGACCCGGCCGCCGTCCCGGTGCACTGCGAGCGCTACGACCGCGCCCCGGGCGAGGACGTCGACCGCCGCCGCGAGCAGCTCTGGATCGGCGCCTCCGCCAGCGCCCACGTGCTCGCCCCGGACCAGCAGCCGGGCCACGTCGGCATCCGCTGGGAGTGGGAGTAGCGGTCCTCGGCGGCCCGTTCCTGACCGGCCGCCCCGGGGC